>JALWML010000001.1:0-2992 GCA_027083915.1 Lysobacterales bacterium
GTGTGGCTTTCTTTTTGGAAGAGCGTGACATGGTTTTGTTTTGTTCCCACTGTTTTAAATCTTTGCCAAAGAACTTGTTATTGAGTAACATTTTGTGAAAGCGGGGAGATGATTTTGAAAACAACCCTAAAGCAATAATTAAAAAAACGGTTGTCGGCATAACGGGTAACAAAGCGCCAATTATTCCTAGGATGACAAAAAACCATCCCAGAACTATCATTAATTTTTGTTTGATGCCTGAATTCATGCAATTATTATCCACAGAAATCATGTTATTGATACAGATAACCTAAATCCCGATATAGAAAACACGTTTATAGCACAATCCCTTAGCATGTCTAGCAAACAGAAATAATACCACATCACCAATAAGGTGACTCGGAATTATTTCGATTTACTATACATACCAATTGTTCGCACTCTAAATCGCGTTTCTATATCGGGATTTAGGTATACTTTAATCGTAAATAAAATATTTTTTGAATAAAGGTTTTAGCGCGTTATGATCTATTTCAAACACTAAAGCCATTCGCCGTCCAAGTTTGTTATCTGGAAATCCTTGTCGATTAAACCATGCCAAGTAGTGACCAGGTAACTCGTATAGACGTTTACCCTTATATTTGCCATAGGGCATGATTTGATTAAGAGCATCAATAAACTCTTGTTTCTGTTCTTGACTAAATTCAATCATGTTTCTTGATTGACAATACAATCGTAACCTCGACCTTGGTTTTTAGCAGAATAAAGTGCTTTGTCAACATCTTTTAAAATATGGTCATAATCTTCATACAAGTGTGCGTGTAACAATACTCCGCAACTAAAGTTGAGTTCACAATCCTTTGGGATGTTTTTGGGGATATTGCTGCGGTATTCTTTTCGAATAAGCGTCAACAGATGCATTATCTCGTCGGCATCAAGGCCTTCAAGAATGATGAGCCACTCTTCACCACCCATTCGCCCAATTTTTCCAAACGGAGTAATGTGTTGCTTAATAATTTTAGTGAAATAAATCAACACTTCGTTGCCTACTTCATGACCAAAGGTGTCATTGATTTTTTTGAAATAATCTAGGTCAATCATAATCACACTGTGAGGGCGATTTTCGGGTCTTGTTTTTGAATGCAAGTTTCTTAAATATTCCACAATATAACGGCGATTATATACTTGAGTTAAGCTGTCAGTTGTTGACAATTTAAAAAGATGTTTCTTTTGCTTTTTTTGAACTCCATAGGCATAAAGTGTGGCAAATAACAAAATGGCAGTTAATCCAATTATGATTGATAAATAGTTGTTTTTAAGTTTTTGTTGTTGAATAAAGTCATCTTTTAATGTGTTTTTACTTTTTAATATTTCCATTTTCTCTTGATCAAATTGAGCATTGTATTTTACTCTTAATTCTTGGATCAAGTTTTCTTTATTTGATTGATTTAACGTACTTTCTAATTCTGTTCGCTGTTCAAGTGAGGTATAAGCTTGTTGCCAGTTTTTTTGAGATTTGAAGAGTTTCTCTTTTATTCTCAAAACATTGATTTTTGGTAATATACCCTCAAGAGTTTGACTGTATTGCTCAGCTTTTGACGCGTAATGATTGGCAAGTTCAAAGTCATTTTTGCCACTGTAGGCTTGAGTGAGTGAAAGGTTCACATTGAGAAGCATCTGAATATCATCACTTTCTTGAAAGATTTTAATTGTTTGTTCAAATAACTTAATTGCATCATCATACTTATCTTGAATTAAATAAGTTTCAGCTATACCATTTTTTGCAAAATTAACTGTGTAAAAATCATTAACTTGAGTGGCAGCATCTATGGCTTTTTGAAAATAATCCAGTGCCTTTGTGTAGTCATCTAACTCTAAATAAGTTGAACCAATATTATAATAAACAGTACTTTTATCATAAGTGGCATCGCCATCGACTTTTAGAGCTTCTTTATAGAGCTCGATACTTTGTTTAAAATCATTTAAATTTGTATAAATGATAGCCAGAGTATTAAAGCTATTGCTGATATTGGTTTTATCGTTGTTCTGTTGAAAAATTGTTAAGGACTCTTTAACATCTTTCAATGCGGCCTGATGATCACTCAAATTGAGATACATTTGACCTCTAACAGTTAAAGAAATTGCAATTAAACGCTCGTCTCCAAGTTCTAATGCGCGTTGATGATTTTGGTTTGCAAGCTTTAGTGCTTGTATAAACTCACCAGCCAATTCTGAATCGAACACCAAAAAGTTAGTAAATTCAAAAATAAAACGCTCAGATTTTTGTTTCTTAGCTAACAGTAATCCCTTTTGGGCTGATTGTTTCGTTAATGCAAAGTTATTAAGCATATCGTTAGCTTGGGCAATATAGTATAAGGCGGTTAATTTTTCATCAGCGGTAGAGGCATCCTTAAGTTTTTTAGTGGCTACTTGTAGGGCTTTTTCAGGGTTTATTTGAACAAGTTTTTCTAGTTTTTGATTATGAACCTCTGAGTAATAAGCTGTTGAGGAAAATGAAAGTCCTAATAAAATAATAAATAGTAGAATAAATTTCCATTGAATAAAGAAAAGAGCCGTTTCGTTTCTGTAAATTCGGTTTGCCAACTTTTTTATAGGTCTTAAAGTGAAAACATCATTGTAGCTTATTAAGCAATAAAAACACACACTTTAGTGGCATTCATGGCCTCAATTAATTTACAGTTTAAGTGAGTTCAGTGACTTCGAGTATTAATTGGTAGCAGGTTTTTTTGAATATTTCACATCTTTGTATTGATTTTCAGTGGCTATATCATGTAATAGAATGATTATTTATGGGATTTACTGTATAATACGCCGTCTTTTCAAGCCTTAGTGCGCAATATTATGTCAAACACACCACCAAATGTCACATTCGATGACCTCAATTTAGCGCCTAGCGTTTTACAAGCTATTAAGGATGCGGGTTATGAACAACCCTCTCCAATTCAAGCAGAAAGTATTCCTGCCATATTATCAGGACGAGATGTTCTAGGAC
>JALWML010000001.1:3002-8487 GCA_027083915.1 Lysobacterales bacterium
TACTGGTAAAACTGCCGCTTTTGCTTTGCCAGTTTTATCTAATTTAGATCTGTCAAAAAAACATGTTCAGGTTTTGGTATTAACACCGACTCGAGAATTGGCGATTCAAGTAGCTGAGGCTTTCCAAACCTATGCCAAACACATCAAAGGATTTCATGTTTTGCCAATTTACGGAGGGCAGAGTTTTGAACCCCAATTAAAAGCCTTGCGTCGTGGTGTGCATGTAGTGGTAGGAACCCCAGGTCGTGTGATGGATCACATGCGCAGAAAAACCTTGAAAGTTGATCAGTTGAGTACCTTAGTTTTGGATGAAGCGGATGAAATGTTACGAATGGGTTTTATTGATGATGTGGATTGGATATTAGAACAGACACCAGAAGACAGACAGGTTGCTTTGTATTCTGCCACTATGCCTGCACAAGTTAAGAAAGTCGCCGTTCGACATTTACATAACCCATTTGATATTAAGATTAAAAATAAGACAGCAACAGCAAAAAATATTAACCAACGATACTGGATGGTGAGTGGACTGCATAAACTGGATGCTTTAACGCGGTTATTGGAAACTGAAGATTTTGATGCGGTGCTAATTTTTGTGCGCACCAAGGTAGCAACTGAAGAATTAGCAGACAAGCTAAAAGCCCGTGGTTTTGCTGCTGAAGCCTTAAATGGAGACATTCAACAGAATCAAAGAGAGCGTTTAGTTAACAACTTGAAATCTGGCAAAATTGATATTTTGATTGGTACGGATGTGGTTGGACGTGGTTTGGATGTTGAGCGTATCAGTCACGTGATTAATTACCATATTCCTTATGATCCAGAGTCTTATGTGCATAGAATTGGTCGTACTGGACGAGCAGGTCGATCGGGCGAAGCAATTTTATTTGTTGCCAGACGAGAACAACGCATGTTACGCATGATAGAAAGAGTAACCAAGCAGCCTATCAAGCCAATGAAAATGCCATCGGTTGCGGACATCAATGTTCAGCGCATGCAAAAATTTAAAGAGCAAATCAGTGATACCATTGCTAGTGCAGACTTAGGCATTTATCAACAATTGGTTCGTGAATTTCAAACTGAAACAGACAATGATCCGATGCAAATTGCAGCGGCATTAGCCTTAATTGCACAGGGCGAAAAAGGAATTTTGCTTAAAGAAGAAAAGCACGTTTATGACCACGACAAACAAGGCAATAAACGTAACCCACGCAATGCGGGTGATTTTAAAGATTCACGCTCACCACGCGGACCTGCCGAAACAAGAGTATTAACCTCACAAGCTCAAGCTTTAAATAAGCATCCCGATATCGAGATGCAACGCTACTGTGTTTCTGTTGGATATAACAATGGTGTTAAACCGGGTAATATTGTTGGTATGATTATCAATGAAGCCGATATTGATAAAGATTACGTTGGTCACATTGAGATATTCGATGATGTCACAACAGTTGACTTACCCGCTGATATGCCACCAGAGTTGATGAAGCAATTGGCCTCAGCATTTTTATGTGGTCAAGCCAGTGAATTACAACCAGTCAAAGAAGGGCAAGAAGCTACCATCTCACCACCATCAGGTGGCGCAAGACGTGGTGGAGAAGGTCGCAGGGAAGGTGGTCGCAGACGTGGCTCAAAAAACTATGGAAAGAAACGCGATGATAAACGTGGTGGAGGCAAAAAATTTGGTGGTAGCGATAGAAAAAAATCAAGAAAACGCAAACCAAGAAGTTAATACTTCGAAAAGAAGATAAACTAAAGGCCTTGTGAGCAATCGCAAGGCCTTTTTTTGTGGCATAAAAGAAGGCCGTTCCTATTCAGATAATATTCTGATTTGGGTTTGTGTGGTTGTTGCTCGGTTTTCATCATCGTACATTTCTTCAACGATTGCGGGCATGGCAATAAAAGTTCCTGCATTTCTGATTTGTGAATAATAACTTATGTTGTAGGAACCTGCTGGTAAGTAATCGGCATAAAAACGTGTAGTGGCAGGATTGAGCTGTCTTTCATAGAAATGATAGGAGTTGTCAGATGATTTCTCAGATTCTCGGATGCCTACAGGCATATTGCGAGCAAGTGCGGTATCGGTTGGCAACCAACCACCGGGGACAGGGTTGCTAACGGCGACAAATTTACGACCAATGGGTGAATGGATGGTTAATACGGTTTTGACCCAATCACCGGTTTTGAATTGTTTGGCTTGTTGCCACTTACCCTCATTAAAGATGAAATACTGGCGTTGAAGGTTAAAGCCATGATTTTGTGCTTTGATACTTTCTGGTTTTACTGGGTATTTTAAAGTGGCAGAATAATAGTGTTGTTCTGAAACAGGGTTACTCACTTTTACTTCTAAATCTTGGCTTAAATTTACAGGTGTTTCCAAGGTGGTTTCATTCGTTTTCACCTCTTTCTTATTGATTGTAAAATGATAATCATTGCTTAAATTTTGCCTCTCATATTTTTGTGTGAATTCATACAAAGCTTTAGCGCAATAGCTATTTTCAAGGGTTGAGCCAAAGTTTCCATCTATATTGCGCCGCTCTAGTACAGCATTTATATGTTTGAATAAATCACCTTTATTGATTAAACTTTCGTTTAGTTGTAATTGTGAACGGATTAAATCGCATTGAGTTTTGTTTTGAGACGGCATCAAATACCAATACGAATAAGCACTTGAAGTACTTGATTTAGCTGTGAGTTTTTTATCACTGCTGTAAAACTTATCAGAAATAATAGTTAGGATTTGTTTCTGCTTTTCTGATTCACCTTGATAGGCACGTAATAAATTGTTTAAGGTAAATAGGTTTAAGTCTTCTTTTTTTGCAAAAAAGCTTTGTTTTATCTCATTGGCTTCTTTTTTATCTAAGTCAACTGTATGTAGTAAAGCCATTAACTGAATTTCAGGGCTGAGTTCATCTTCTTCAAAACGTATTATGTTATCATCAAGGTTGCTAGTATTATCAAGCATGTCTTTACTAAAATTTGTAAGCTGTTGGTAGACATTTTTAGGGATGTAGTAGCCAAGTTTTTGTAGAAATTCAAAGTTATCTAGTGTGTAAAGGCTTAAGAATAAATTAACGTGTTCATCGCTGGCTTTAAAAAATGCCATGCCACCATTGCTGGCTTGAAAGTCTTGTGCACCATTAAGTATATTTTGGACAAATTGCTTTTTCTCTAAAATCTGCTGTGCTGATAATTTAGCATCACTAACGGCTTCGATTGCGGTAATAATGGCTTTAGCTGATTGTTGCTCCCAACAGGCGTGGGGATAATCATGGATAAAATCATAAACCGGGTTGAGGTTTGGCAATAAGCTATTGGAAACATGCAATGATAGGTGACCAGAATTATTGGCTAAATCCTTGGGTTGTTTAAAGTGTAAAATTTTAGATGTGCCATCAAATTGTCCGTATTGAGATGTGCTTAGTTCAAGTTGTACTGGACGCACGGCAATATTTTGACTGATACCATCGGCATTTTTATCTGTTTTGACTAAAGCGATTACATCTAAATCCCCGTTATTAATTTTTTCCACAGGCAAAGAGAAGGTTTGGCTTTTGAGTTTCTCTACTTTTTTAAATGTAGTCTGCAACGTATTTAAGGCTAAGTCATTTTGTTTTATTTCCGCCGCCGCTTGGATGGTGGCTTTTTTATTGGTTTTGGAAACCACGGCAAATTCTGCACTAAAACTATCACCTTGCGTGACTTGTAAGGGCAAAGTGCTACGCAACTCTAAATCTTTTGAAGCCTTGATAGCGGTTTGATTAAACTCTAAACGACCTGTTGTATCCGTACCAAGTACGATAATTTTCCACTGAGTAATATTATCAGGCAGTTTAAAAGTAATAGTTTGCTCGCCTTTAGCATCAATAGTGACATCCGTTTTGAAAAAGGCAGAATCTGCAAAGAGCGTGCGCAAATCATGCTTGTTGATGGACATATTGCCAATAAATGCTTGTTTCCGCTCACGTTTGATACTAAAAACAGGCAAAGGTTTTTCAGGCCTTCCTTTGACCTCATTTGGATAGGCGCCTAAGTTTTCGCGTGTAATATGTGTTCCTGTTGTGACAACACGCTCAAGTTCGACTTTGTCATCATCAAATTCGTTGTAATTTGGACCAGAGATTTCTTTTGATTCTTTGTTTAACTCAATTGAAAGCTTACTATTATCGGAAACTACAAGTTGTTCTGCATCCATCAGCTCCCAATAATATTTGGCTTGTGAATAGGAAAGTTCACTCAAATCATATAAGTATTGGGTATCAATTAAGTCTATAATGCTTTGATCTATAACAGCAACAACATAATTGCTTGATGTATCAGAATTGGTTTTAATGGTGAGTTTAACCTGCTCTTTAGGTAAATAAACTTCCTTATTTGTAGTGATGGAAAACAGTCTTTTTTGTTTGGGCTCTTTGACCTTAATCGTCAAACTGTTGTTATTTATGTTTCGTAAATAGTCATAGCTGTTTACTTTGTCTGGTTGTTGAATTAAGGCAGAAATATCAAAGCCAGGAGCATATTTTTCTGTTATTTTCATTGTTAGTTTAATGATTCCATTCGAAGTTGTTTGCACCCAAGAATTCAAAATCTGGTTCCGTTCAGCTGTGATAAAAGCACTTACATGCTTAAATGGAAATTGCAAAGTAATATGGGCGTTATCTCCAATTTCATATTTTTGTTTATCAGAAAAAATCACAATCTTAGGTTTTTTTGATTTGTCATCGGTGGCAAAAGGATTGTAAACATTAAAGGAAATTTCCTGTGTATGGTTTTTATCTTTGTATAGTGCTTGAACACTTACCTTGTATTTTCCTGCTTTTTTTAGTTTAAACACACATGAGTTACTGTTTTTGGATTGGCATTTTAGTGCTTTATATTTAGACCATTTATTTTTCCCTAAATATTGTGATAACTTATAGGTGGAGTTTTTTACTTGATGTTGTACCCCTTTGTAGTCTATCAATACAGACTCCAGAGTTATTTCTTTATTAATTTGTTGTACCCACGAGGAAAGCTTTAAACCAAGGAAATAATCCTTTTGACGGTAAGGTAAGATTAAATTGCTACTGTAATTCCATTCACCATTTTTAGGCTTTAATCCTGCATTGAGTTTAAGTTCGCCAAACTCTATGTCACTTTTGGGTGGAATATAATTGGCATGAATTTCACCCTTGTTATCAAAGTTGAGGTCTTTTAGGAAAAAGGCGGTGTAGTCATCTTCAAATTCACCAAAATTATAATTCTCATACTTGGGAAAAACTTTACGTATGTCTTTTTTATTAATCTCCCCAGCAATTTCGCCTTTTTCATCAGGGACAAAACCTCCCGAATAATAACTTGCTGTGGCAACTACAGGTACTTTTTCACGACCTTTTACGTAGTGTTTTTGGCTTTCTATGCTTAGTTTGTAATCTGAATTTTTAAAATTGCTGACTTGGAAAGTTAAATTAGAACTGTAATAGATTTCATTATTTTCATTATTATAGAA
>JALWML010000002.1 GCA_027083915.1 Lysobacterales bacterium
CCCCTAAGAAAGCCCCTTGTCCAAACAATCCTAAAAAGTAGTTTTTAACTTTAGGCTGTTTTGTACCATCGACATAAGGTTGCATGCGTTCTTTAATAACATTGACTAAATCTTCACGTGCAGAAGCTACTGACAAACCCGGTTGTGGCAATAAAAATCCGAAGCTCTGGTTACGTTTTCCCGATGGCAAATAATCAGCTGGAGGAATAATGCTATAAGCAAGAATCATGGGAATTAAGGTCAATACTAAAATCCATGTGATTTGTTTGGAGCGCGAGTTGGTTATTTTCGAGATAGATTCCGCCACAGCTTCCCACCAATGGTAATGAGCATCATCAAACTTATCATCCTTTATCCATTTTGAAGCTGCAGCAGGTAATACGGTCACAGCGACAATCAAAGATACTATTATTGAAACTGAAATTGTCACCGCTAAATCAGCAAACAACTGTCCTGATTCATCTTTTAAAAAGATAATTGGCAAAAATATTGCTACGGTTGTTGCCGTTGATGCTAGTAAAGCAGCCCAAACCTGAGTTGTCCCAATTAATGAGGCGGCTGTAGCTTTTAAGCCTTTTTCTCGTTGGCGGATAATATTTTCAAGCACAACAATGGCAGCATCAAGCACCATGCCCGTAGCAAAAGCCAGACCTGCCAGTGAAATTATATTAAGTGAGCGACCTAAGATTTCCATAGCAATAAAAGATGCCAATAAACAAATTGGAATCGCTAAGGCAACAATCAAAGCTGGAATCGCTCTTTTGAGGAAAAACCATAAAACAGCAATAGCCAAAAACATACCCAATAATAAATTGTTTTGTACCATACTAATGGATGCCTTAGTGTAAATGGTTTCATCATATAACTGTTCTATCTTCAAACCATTGTCTTTTAATAAGCCATCTTTTAGTTCTGCAATAGTGGCTTTGAGTTTTTCCATGACATCCAACACGTTCACACCTGACTCAGGAATAACATTCATCACTAAAGCTGCTGAACCATTTTGCGTAATCGAACCCATAACATCCATCATTTGCATCTTAATTTCTGCCACATCACGCAAATAAATAGGCTTGCCATCCCGCCATTGCAGAATCATATCGGCTAAATCACTGGCATCGTATTTGCCTTCATAACGAATGGTGTATTTGCGCTTGCCTACATCTTTTGTACCCGCAGAAACGTTTCTAAAAGAACCACTCAAATTGGAAAAACTGGTTAAATCAATGCCTAGAGTTGCGGCTTTAAAAGGATCAAAGGTAATGCGTAATTCATAAGGTCGACCGCCAAAAGCATTAACGGCAGTAACTCCGTTGATTTGTTCAACTTTGGGTACAACATTATCAGCAATAAAGTCTTGATAGGTCGCAATATCTTTTTTATTATCAGCAAATGGAGTAAAAGAAAACCATGCTATAGGGTTACCGCCAAAGCGTTTTGCCCCCAAGTTAACAGTTGGTTCTGTGGCATCAACGGGATAAGCAGGCACCTGATTGAGGCGATTAATCACTTCAACCAATGCCCGTTGCATATCCATATCTGCAACAAATTCCAAGGTTATACTTCCTGAGCCAGAACTCGCTGAAGATGCCAGTTGTGTTAAACCAGGAAGACCTTGAAAAACCTTTTCTTGGGGTTCCAATATTTCAGATTCAATTTCTTGAGGGGCAGCACCACGCCAAGCAGTAGTGATACCAATAGCAGGACGTTCAACATTTGGGGCGAGTTGAATAGGTAACTTTGTTAAACTGATATAGCCAAAAATGGCTATCAGTAAAACCGCTACGGCAACCGCTACACGGTTTTTTAAGGAAGCTTGAGTTAGTTGCACAGTAATGTAACCATTGTATTTTTGACTCTAATAGGGAGAACGACA
>JALWML010000003.1 GCA_027083915.1 Lysobacterales bacterium
GATTATCCAGAAGACTCAAATGCTGAAACGGATATGAATGTGGTGATGAATGGTGCAGGGCACTTTATCGAAGTACAGGGAACAGCTGAAGGACATGCCTTTAGACGAGACGAAATGAATGAAATGTTAGACCTAGCAGAAAAGGGTATTAACGAACTCATGCAAGCACAACAAAAGGCATTTGATGCGTAAAGTTATTTTAGCCAGTGGTAATAAAGGTAAGTTAAAAGAGTTACAAGAAATTTTGAGTGACTTGCCTTTTGAACTTGTGCCACAACCTAAGACCGAAGATTACGAAGTTGAGGAGACTGGTACAACTTTTATCGAAAATGCCATCATAAAAGCACGTCATGCGGCTAAGCTTTCTGGGATGCCAGCTATTGCCGATGATTCGGGCTTGGTTATTCATGCGTTAAACGGTGAGCCTGGTATTAAAACAGCTCGCTATGCAGGTAAGGGTTGCACACCACAAGACAATATGGATTTGATTTTGCAAAGACTCAAGCCTTTTGATGATAAAAAACAACGCAAAGCCACTTTTGTCTGTGCGTTAGTTTATATGCGCAGTGCGGGTGACCCTTTGCCTGTTATTGCTGTTGGGCAATGGCATGGAGCTATTACCCGTGAAAAACACGGTGAGGCAGGGTTTGGTTATGATCCTGTGTTTTGGGACTTCAAAAACAAAATGACCGCTGCCCAAATGCCCAAAGAACTGAAAACACAATTATCACACCGTGGTAAGGCGTGTAGGAAGTTGGAAAAGAAGTTAAAGAAAATATGGGACAGATAATTCCTCCTGCGCTTAGTCTTTATATTCACTTTCCTTGGTGTGTTAAGAAGTGCCCTTACTGTGATTTTAATTCCCATACTTTGAAAAAAGATTTCAATGAAGAAGTTTATATTGATCACTTAATTAAAGATTTAGAACAGGATGTTCCATTAGTCTGGGGCCGCACAGTCAACTCTGCTTTTATGGGTGGTGGCACGCCGAGTTTGTTTTCAGCTAATAGTATAGAACGATTACTTAATGCTGTAAGGATGTTATTACAGTGTAAACCGGATATGGAAGTGACGATGGAGGTTAATCCTGGTACGGGTGAATACGATAACTTTGTGGGTTATAAAAAAGCCGGAGTAAATCGTTTGTCTTTTGGTGTTCAAAGTTTAGATGATGAAAACCTCAAGGCATTGGGTCGAATACATACTTCACAACAGGCAGTTGATACATTTTTTAAAGCGCGTGAAGCAGGATTTGATAATATAAATTTGGATATGATGTTTGCTTTGCCAAAACAAACACTGAAAACAGCGCAAGAAGATTTGGAAAAGTTAATTGAGTTAAAGCCTGAGCATATTTCCTATTATCAGCTAACAATTGAAGCCAATACTTTGTTTGCAGTAAAAACACCCGACTTTCTACCTAATAATGATTTACTTGAAAAAATGTATTTGCAGGGTAATGAGTTGTTAGAGAAAAGTGCTTATCATCAATATGAAGTCTCTGCTTATTCAAAAAACAATAAATCATGCCAGCATAATATTAACTATTGGCAGTTTGGCGATTATCTGGGAATTGGAGCTGGGGCACATAGTAAAATATCGTTTGGTTCCAACAATGAAGTTGTTCGATATTTGAAATATAAATCCCCAAAAGATTATCAAAACAAGTCACCCTATATTCATGAAAAAAGGATTTTGTCGGAAGAAGATTTGATTTTTGAGTATATGTTGAATGCGGTTCGACTGAAGAAAATTATAAAATTACCTGATTTTTCAATAACTACTGGCATTTGTTTCACAAAATTAATTAACAAATTAGACTATGCTATTAATATGAAATGGGTTATATATCAACAAGATACACTTGAAA
>JALWML010000004.1 GCA_027083915.1 Lysobacterales bacterium
CTCGACGGGGTGGCGTTGAACCTGCCTGCCCTGATGCGCGCGGTAAAGCTGCAAAAACGCGCGGCAAGGGTCGGGTTTGACTGGCCTGACACCGGGCAGGTAGTAGACAAAATCGCCGAAGAAGCCGCCGAACTGGTCGAGGCCCGCGATCAGCTAACCGCGCAAGAACAGTTCGAGGAATACGGGGATCTGTTGTTCGTCATGGCCAATCTGGGCCGGCATCTGGGCATTGATCCCGAAGAAGCCCTGCGCGCCGCCAACGCCAAATTCAGCCGCCGCTTTGACGCAGTGGAGGATAAGCTGGCCGCTTTGGGCAAAACCCCCGCCCAATCCGATCTGGCCGAAATGGATGCGCTTTGGAATGCGGTAAAGCAGGATGAAAAACCGGGTTAAATGCCCTAAACCTCTGGAACATACAGTTGTGAATAGGCAAGGCGCACCGCTTGGGCTGTCTGGCCTTTGCGGCGCTCGATATGGTGGCGCAAGGCAGAGACAGCCGCATTTTTATCCGCCTGCAAAACCGCGTCCACAATTTTTTGATGCGCCGGCAAACGGGCTTCGCGCGGCATGTCACCTTCGCGGGAATCGTACAGTTGTTTCAGATTGATCATCCGCACATAGCGAATGCGCACGTTGATGTTTTCCAGCATCCGCAGCAACTCCCCGTTGCCGGAGAGTTCGGCCAGCCGCATGTGGAATTCTTCATCCATTGTCAGCAAAGCGGAAACGTCTTTGCAATTGCTATCGGCGGCGCAAACCTCTGAAAACCAGTCCTGAAACGCCATGATTTCCTGTTTGTCCGCACGGTCCATCGTGCGGATCATCGCTTCGGTCTCGATGGCGGAACGGGCCTCGTAGAGTTCCTGAATTCGTGCAGGGTTCAGGGAACGACAGAAAAACCCCCGCCCGTTGTCAAACGTCAGCAACCCCTCGGCCACCAACCGGTTCAAAGCCTCGCGCAGGGGCGTGCGGCTGGCCCCGAGCGTTACCGACAGCGCGCTTTCGTTCAGGCGTTCCTCTGGCTTGAACTCGAAATTCACCGCCATTTCCCGCAAGCGGGCATAGGCCCGATCCACACTGCTTTGCTTTTTTGCCATAAATCCGCCTCTGACCTGTGCACCGACTATAGCAGCTTCAGGCTGGTTTCAAGAACCCTCTTCACTTCTGTATTTTTTATTGTATACAATTTCAAAGCAAGAGGATTTTTTACAATGACCCAGACCATCACCGGCGCTCAGGCCATGGTTCAAATGTTGCAGGCCCAAGGCGTGGAACATGTCTTTGGCCTGTGCGGCGACACCACGCTGCCGTTTTACGAAGCCATGCGCAGCCAGAAAACCATCACTCATACGCTGGTGCGGGACGAACGCTCAGCAACCTATATGGCCGATGCCTATGCCCGCCTGACCGGCAAGGTCGGTGTTTGCGAAGGGCCATCGGGCGGCGGAGCCACCTATATTCTGCCCGGTTTGATCGAAGCCAACGACTCCAGCTATGCGGTGCTGGGCATCACCACGGATATTTCGGTGGCCTCTTATGGAAAATACCCCCTGACCGAGGTCAATCAGGAGGCCCTGATGCAGCCCCTGACCAAGTGGAACACGGTGATCAAACAATCCGCCCATATCCCGCGCATGGTGCGTGCGGCGTTTCGGGCGATGACCACGGGGCGAGCGGGTGCTGCGCATTTGGGGCTGCCCTATGACGTGCAATATGATGCGGTGGACTGCGCCGATATCTGGGCCGACCCGCAAACACGCCAGTTCCCCGCCTATCGTACCGGTCCGGACCCCGCCGCCATAGAGGCCGCGATTGACGCCATTCTGTCGGCCAAAAACCCGCTGATCGTTTGCAGTGGCGGCGTGGTGA
>JALWML010000005.1 GCA_027083915.1 Lysobacterales bacterium
CGCCACTAAATCATTGTCTTGGATGGCTTTGGAAATGGCAGGGTCTAACGGTCCTGAATTACCAATACAAGTGGTGCAACCATAACCAACCACATAGAAATTTAACTTTTCTAAATCATCAAGTACGCCAGCACTTTTTAAGTATGATGTCACAACTCTAGAGCCCGGAGCTAAGGAAGTTTTGACCCAAGGTTTAACTTGTAAACCTTTTTCCGCCGCTTTTTTAGCGAGCAATCCAGCACCAATCATCACCGCTGGATTGGAAGTGTTGGTACAAGAAGTAATCGCAGCCACAACAATATTGCCGTCTTTAAAATCAAAATTATCGTGTTCGCCTTGTATGGCAATGGTTTTTTTATCACGTCCTTTTTCCATATCCGCAAATAAATCTTGAAATTTGTCTTTGGCTTCACTCAAAATAATTCTATCTTGCGGACGTTTTGGTCCTGAAATGCTTGGCACAACTGTGCTAATGTCTAATTCAAGCGTGGAAGAGTATTCGGCATGGGCACTGTTCTCATCGTGCCATAAATCTTGAGCTTTGGCATATGCCTCGACTAAAGCCACTTGTTCTTCATCTCGACCTGAAAGTTTCAAATATTTCACTGCTTCAGCATCTACAGGAAAAATACCGCAAGTTGCACCGTATTCTGGTGCCATATTCGCAATTGTTGCTCTATCAGCTAGAGGCAAATGTTGTAAGCCATCACCATAAAACTCGACAAATTTACCCACAACTCCATGTTGTCTTAGCATTTGTACGATGGTTAAAACCAAATCTGTTGCGGTTGTTCCTTCAGGTAATTTACCTGTTAATTTAAAACCAACCACTTGTGGAATTAACATGGAAATCGCTTGCCCAAGCATAGCGGCTTCGGCTTCAATGCCACCAACACCCCAACCAAGCACACCAATGCCATTAATCATGGTAGTGTGAGAATCGGTTCCCACAACGGTGTCTGGATAAGCTTGTAATACGCCATCTTTTTCAGTGCCGAAAGTGACACGAGCGAGTTTTTCGAGATTCACTTGATGCACAATACCGTTGCCAGGAGGGACAACTTTAAATGAATCAAAAGCCGTTTGTCCCCATTTTAAGAAACCATAACGTTCCATGTTTCTTTCGTACTCAATTCTTTCGTTTTCAGATTCAGCACGAATGTTACCATACCTATCTACCTGCACCGAATGGTCAATAACCAATTCAGCAGGCGATAATGGATTGATTTTTTGTACATCGCCACCCAAATTTTTCATGGCATCACGCATGGCTGCTAAATCAACCACCGCAGGCACACCAGTAAAATCTTGCAACACAACTCGTGAAGGTGTGAAAGCGATTTCTGTCGATGGTTCGGCTTTAGCATCCCAATTGCATAAGGCTTTGATGTCATCTAAGGTCACATCGACACCATTTTCATGGCGAAGTAAGTTTTCCAATAATATTTTTAAGCTGTACGGTAAACGTGCAATATTATAATTTTTGTTTAATTCAACAAGCGAGTGAATGTGATAATCTTTGCCATTACACGTAAGTGTTGTGGCTGTATTTAATGAATTACTCATGTAGAAACTCCTTAAGATTTTTGGATGATTTGGGTTATACCTCTATTATCCTCTTTTTCAATTAAAATTCCAATAGAGACCTTGTCCAATATGAAATGAGCCTAAAAATTGATATAATAATGATTTTTGCGTAAAAGAGATCTTTGCATAACTCTGGGATAGTGGGAAAAAGAATGAAAAAAGCTCCAATCAAGGCAAAAAATGAGTCAAATAGCCCGCTATTTGCGAGTTTTTTAACGCAGAGTGGAGTTTTTTGCAACTTTTTAACTCATTCCACGAGTTGTGCAGAGGTCTCTATAAG
>JALWML010000006.1 GCA_027083915.1 Lysobacterales bacterium
ATCTAAGACCCTGGATGAAATAAAAAAATCCAATTTGCGTGGGCGTGGTGGTGCTGGTTTTCCCATAAGTTTTAAACTTGAGTCAGCAATGATTGCCGATTCTGAACAAAAATACATTATCTGTAATGCCGACGAAGGCGATCCTGGAGCTTATTCAGACAGGTATTTGCTTGAACAACAACCGCTTTTGGTATTATTTGGCATACTCTTCTCGGCTTTTATTGTCGGTGCTGATTATGGTATTTTATATATCCGTGCGGAATATCCTGAGTCTATTTCTACTATTAATAAGGCCATTAAAGAACTCCAACCCTTTATTGAATCATTAAATTTTGAGTTCAAATTTAAAATTATTTCAGCACAAGGGGCGTATATTTGCGGGGAAGAAACTGCTTTAATCAATTCTATTGAAGGCCAACGTCCCGAAGTTCGAGTACGTCCACCCTTTCCGACTCAACAAGGGTTATTTAATAAACCAACAGTTGTTAATAATGTTGAAACTTTAGCCAGCCTTTATTGCATCATTAGTAAAGGAGGTGAGTTTTACAATGCCATAGGTACAACCAAATCCAAAGGAACAAAATTGGTTTCACTGGATTCTTCTTTTAACAATCCAGGAATTTACGAAGTCGAAATGGGTACATCTTTGCAGGATGTCTTTGAACAATGCGGAAAAGGATTTTGCAAAGCAATCAAAGCAGTGCAAATTGGAGGCCCTTTAGGTGGCATCATTCCTATCCATAAAATCAATGACTTACAGTTAGATTTTGAATCATTTTCTCACAATGGATTCCTTCTTGGCCATGCTTCAGTTGTTGGTATTCCTACTGATTTTCCGTTGATTAAGTACCTGCATCATCTTATGGAATTTGCCGCTTATGAAAGCTGTGGCAAGTGTTTTCCGTGTCGTTTAGGGACAAAAAGAGGTGAAGAATTGTTGCTTGGTGCAATTAAAAATAAACAACAAATCAATAAAGAATTATTTACTGATTTACTCGATACATTAGAACAGGGTTCGTTGTGCGCACACGGTGGTGGAATCCCATTACCTATTAAAAATGCATTAGCCTATTTTTCTGATGAATTATCTGATTATTTTTGTAATTAAATCGCTTTTTAATTAATCAATTCTGTTATTTAGTTATAATAACCGCTCTAAATTTTTCTGTATTTAACTGCATGAGTTGACAGAAAAAAGTGATTATAGAGAGTAATAAAAAGTTCTCATTTATTTAACAAGGGTAATAAAGTGGCATCTTGGATAAAAACACAACAACAATCTTCACCGTTTTTTGGTTCTAACTCCAGTTGGCTAGAGTCATTTTACGATGATTATTTAGTCGACAGAAACAGTGTTTCTGAAGAACTTCAAAGGCTTTTTGATAAACTAACTGACAATACAGGTAAAGACATACGCCATTTACCTATTTTGGAACAGTTTGAAGCAGCTGCGCAATTACCACCCATGGCAGAATATGCCATGCATTCTGCTGAAGACATGCAGAAAGAAGCTGCTGTACTTCGTTTAATTAATTCTTACCGAGTTGCAGGTCATAAACAAGCTGATGTTGATCCGATTCATTACCGCCCTCGTCCACAAGTTCCTGATTTGGATCCAAATTATCATAATTTAGTTGATGCAGACATGGAAACCACCTTTTCAACGGGTTCTTTGGTTGCTGATAACCGCATGAAACTTAAGGACATTATTGCCTTACTCAAAAACACTTACACCAAACATGTTGGTTATGAGTACATGCATATCAATGATATCGAACAACGTGAATGGATTCAACAACGCATTGAATCAGTACAAGACAAATTCCCAGCTGATGAAGATGAAAAGCATCGATTATTGGAAGAATTAACCAAAGCCGAAGGCATGGAACGCTACCTTCATACAAAATATGTAGGACAAAAACGCTTTTCGCTTGAAGGTGGTGACTCGTTAATCCCACAACTGTATGAATTAATCCTACATTCTGGAAAGCAAGGCATTAAAGAAATAGTTATTGGCATGGCTCACCGAGGACGTTTAAATGTTTTAGTCAACACATTGGGTAAGTCTGCTCAAAAATTATTCAAAGAATTTGATGGCATTTATGATAGAGAATACGACAATGTAAATTCGGGTGATGTGAAATATCACATGGGCTTTTCATCAGACATTCCGACTGAAGCTGGAGATGTACATGTCGCCTTAGCTTTCAATCCTTCTCACCTCGAAATTATAAACCCAGTGGTATTGGGCTCCGCAAAAGCCCGTGAATTTAGACGCAATAATAAAGAAGTTGGCAAAGAAGTTCTTCCAGTTTTGATTCATGGAGACGCGGCAATTGAGGGACAAGGTGTTAATATGGAACTCTTTAATATGTCCCAAGATGAAGGATATAATGTAGGTGGTACTATGCACATTGTTATCAATAACCAAATTGGATTTACCACAACACATGCTTTAGACCAAGATACTATTGGATACTGTACAGAAGTCGCAAAGATGGTTCAAGCACCAATATTTCATGTCAATGGAGATGATCCTGAAGCCGTTGCTTACATTACTAAAATGGCTGCCGATTTCAGAAAGAAGTTTAAAAAAGACGTGGTTATTGATTTAGTTTGTTACCGAAGACATGGTCATAACGAAGCGGATGAACCTTCTGCAACTCAACCCATTATGTATAAAATCATAAAAAAACACCCGACACCTCGAAAAATATATGCCGATAAATTAATTGCAGAAGGAACTATTTTTAAAGAACATGCGGAGATTTTAGTTGAGGGCTATCGAGATTCTCTTGATGAAGGACGACCTGTAGTAGAGTTGTCAAAAGCAATGAATAAAGATCAACACCATGTTGACTGGTCACCATATATCGGCGGACACCTATCAGATAAAGTTGACACTACGATAACTTCAGAAGAGTTTACTCGTTTAAGTAAAGCCATCACAACAATACCCGAACATTTTAAGCCTCATAATCGCATCAAAAAGATTTATCAAGATAGAGTGAAAATGATGAATGGCGAATTAAAAATGGATTGGGGCTTTGCCGAAACGATGGCTTATGCCAGCATACTAAATGACGGCTACCAAATCAGAATTGATGGACAAGATTCTCAACGAGGAACTTTTTTCCATCGACATGCCGTCATTCATAATGTTACTCAAGATGAATCCTATATGCCACTTAAAAGTTTGGAACATGGCAATGCCAGAATTTCAATTATCAATTCTGTTTTATCTGAAGAAGCAGTTTTAGCATTCGAATATGGTTATGCCACCTCTGAACCCAATGCACTTATCGTGTGGGAAGCACAATTTGGTGATTTTGCTAATGGTGCCCAAGTGGTTATTGATCAATTTATTTCTTCTGGTGAGGCAAAATGGGGACGCTTTTGTGGACTTGTTATGTTTTTACCACATGGTTTTGAAGGACAAGGACCAGAACATTCATCGGCTCGCTTAGAACGCTATTTACAATTATGTGCGGTTAATAACATGCAAGTGTGCATGCCTTCAACCCCAGCACAAATGTTTCATATGTTGCGTAGGCAAATGTTACGTAAAGTACGTAAACCATTGATTGTCATGACTCCAAAGAGCTTGTTGAGATACAAAGGATCGGCATCAGATAAGTCACAGTTACTTGAGGGAGAATTCCAAAATGTCATTCCTGACAGACGCGTAGATGATGATAAAGTCGAACGTGTTATTTTATGTGCTGGTAAAGTATATTATGACATTATCAATGAATTAGAAGCTAACCCTAACGAAAAAATAGCTGTTTTGCGTGTAGAACAACTCTATCCATTTCCCCGCAAACTATTAATTAACTACATCAACAATTACAAAAACTGCAAAGTTTTTATCTGGTGCCAAGAAGAACCCATCAATCAAGGTGCATGGTTCCAAATTCGTCACCATCTAAAATATTGCATAAAAAATCACAAACATGGCAATAAGTTCTTACATTATGCTGGACGAGCGCATTCGCCCTCACCTGCTGTGGGATCATCTAAAGTTCATGTTAAACAACAAAAACAATTAGTACACGAAGCCATTAATGGGCTGCGTGGTTCAAACATCGATGCGGAGTAAAAAATGAGTATTGAAATTAAAGTTCCTGTTCTTCCTGAGTCAGTAGCTGATGCAACCGTTGCCACATGGCACAAACAACCTGGTGATTTTGTTGCCAGAGATGAGAATATTGTCGATTTGGAAACCGACAAAGTCGTTTTAGAAGTCCCAGCTCCTACTGATGGTTATTTAAAAGAAATTATCCAAGGTGAAGGCGAAACAGTTTTATCTGATCAAGTTTTAGCTAAATTTGAAGAAGGTGAAGCACCTGCCGAACAAAAAGAGTCATCTGCCGAAGCAACAGTTACCACTGTTACAGAAACAAAAACTTCAACACCTGCACCAGTAGCACCGACAGCCACCAATACAAAAGGCGCATCCCCTGCAGCTCGTAAAATCATGAGCGAAAATGGAATCGATGCATCACAAGTTACAGGTACAGGTCGTGGTGGGCGCATCACTAAACCTAATGCACTGGATGTAGCCAATACACCAGCAACTGAACGCGTACCAATGAGTCGTTTACGTCAAATGGTTGCTAATCGTATGATTGAAGCACAATCCACTGCTGCTATGCTTACTTCATTTAATGAAGTTGATTTACAGGCTGTAATGGATATTCGCAAAAAATACAAAGAAGAATTTATTGCCAAACACGGTGTTAAATTAGGCTTAATGTCTTTCTTTGTTAAAGCTGCAACTGAAGCTTTGAAGAAATTTCCAATCATTAATGCCGCAACGGAAGGAACAGATATAATTTACAATAAAAACCACCACATCGGAATAGCTGTTGCTTCTCCGCGTGGTTTAGTTGTACCAGTTCTTAAATATACTGACACAATGGGTTTAGCTGACATTGATAGACAAATCATGGACTATGCTATTGCCGCACGTGATGGAAAACTAGGCATGGATGATTTACAAGGTGGAACATTTACCATTACCAACGGTGGAACTTTTGGCTCATTAATGTCAACACCCATCTTGAATGCACCACAAAGTGCAATTTTAGGCATGCATACCATCAAACAACGTCCAGTTGTGGTTGATGGCGAAATCGTAGCACGTCCAATGATGTATATTGCATTAACTTATGATCACCGTATTATTGATGGAAAAGATGCAGTTTTATTCTTAGTTGCCATTAAAGACGCGTTGGAAGATCCTGCCCGTTTATTGCTTAATCTTTAGGAGAGAAAAATGTCAAATCAATATGATGTAGTCGTTATCGGTGGTGGTCCAGGTGGTTATGTTGCTGCGATACGTTGTGCTCAGTTGGGTTTAAGCACCTTATGTGTCGATAATTTTATTGGCAAAGATGGAAAACCAGCTTTAGGTGGAACCTGTTTAAATGTCGGTTGTATTCCTTCAAAAGCCTTACTTGATTCATCAAAAAACTTTGCACACATGAATCATGATTACAAAAATCATGGTATTACTTTTGATAATGCAGCTATTGATGTAAACACCATGATTGCTCGAAAAGATGCGATTGTTAAGCAATTTACTGGTGGTATTGCTGGTTTATTTAAAGCAAACAAAGTCAAAGCCTCTCATGCCACTGGCATGTTGATGGGTAATGGTGAGATTAAACTAACCAAAGGTGACAAAACGACAACAGTTACAGCAAAAAATATTATCATCGCTACAGGTTCTACCCCTTTTTCTATTCCTAACGTGACTATTGATAACGATTTAATTGTTGACAATGCTGGCGCTTTAAATATCAGTGAAACACCTGAAAAATTAGGTATTATTGGAGCTGGTGTTATCGGACTTGAAATGGCAAGTGTTTGGGGTCGTTTGGGTTCCGAGATTGTTATTTTTGAAGCGATGGATACTCTACTTGCTGCAGCTGATAAAGACATTGCTAAAGTAGCAGGACGTGAATTTAAAAAACAAAAAATGGATATTCGACTAAAAACTTTTGTCAAAGCTGCCGAAATTGTCAATGGTAAAGTTGAAGTGACTTTTGAAAAAGATGGCGAACAGTCAAAAGAAACATTTGATAAGTTATTGGTTGCTGTTGGACGTAAATCAAATACTGAAGGTTTACTTGGTGATAATTGTGGAGTTGAATTAACTGATCGTGGGCAAATTCAAGTCAATGACTTATGCCAAACAACAGCCTCCAATATTTGGGCAATTGGTGATGTGGTACGTGGTCCAATGCTTGCGCATAAAGCCAGTGAGGAAGGTATTGCTGTTGCTGAACGTATTGCAGGACAACATGGGCACATTGATTTTAACACCGTACCGTGGGTTATTTACACTGAACCTGAAATGGCATGGGTTGGTAAAACCGAACAACAACTAAAAGACGAAGGTGTTGAATATAATGTCGGCACCTTCCCTTTTGCTGCCATCGGACGAGCCGTTGCCATGAATCAACCTCAAGGCATGGTGAAGTTACTTGCAGATAAAGAAACTGATACTTTACTTGGCGCACATATTGTCGGAGCCAATGCTTCGGAACTTATTGCAGAATGCGTTGTGACTATGGAGTTCCAAGGTTGTGCCGAGGACTTAGCACGAATCATTCATGCTCACCCAACGCTTTCAGAAGCTGTTCATGAGGCTGCTTTAAGTGTTGATAAACGAGCTATTCATAAGATGAATTAATTACATTTAATATAAGCCAGACATAAAAAAGGTTGGATAAGTCCAACCTTTTTTTTATTCAAATTCTTTATAAATTTATATCTTCTTGGGCAAGAAATAATATTCACTGCCTTCATGTCCTGCATGCTTTACAGCAGAATATTCAGGCACTTGTTCCAAACCAGCTAAACTTGAACGTAATTTAACTTGCTGACTCATGGCTTTATACAAGCGATAGCCTTCCATAACACCATCATTTTCATTTAAGGTATCAATAAAGGCAGAAGCAAATATGGAGTGTCCATTGCCACCACTATCTAAAATAGGTTGTAAACCACCAGAGGTTAATACAGTGCGAGCTTTAACACGAGAAGTAAATAATATATCTTCGCTATCAACATCTTCAGGTAATGGAGAAATTGCAGAGCCCGATAAGGTACCAGAATAACAAGAATCAGCCACAACCATCACATGTTTTGCCTTCATATTAGCCATAAAATCACTAATTCTTTTGTTGGCAATCCAAGTCGATTTATCATCCTTGGATGCATCTGTAGGAATCCAATAGCCTTCCTTGGTTTTTTCATCAATTAAACCATGCCCTGCATAATAAACCATTAAATTATCAAACTTACCTAATTTTTTATTATAGTCACTCAACGCTTTTAAAATGGTTAATTTGTCAGCATTGATTAATAATTTCACCTTATAACCATAACGTTTCTTCAATATTTTAGCAATTTCCTTAGCGTCCGAAGAGGCTGTTTGCAAATCATCCAAGTCCTTATATTTATCATTCCCAATGACTAGTGCATAGTAATCACCCAAGTCATTGCGTAAACGTCTAGTAAATAACTCATCAAATTTTCTCGCTTTGACGGGTTTAAATTGATTGCGAATAGCAACAAACTGTTCAATATTACGTGTTCCGTCTTTTCTCACAGCAACAATACTTACAGGCGTGTCTCCATTCTTTAAATCAATTGAGCTTTCAAAAACTCCACCATCTGTCATGGTTTTTGTATAATCTTTATTATTAACTTTTAAAGCAACAACACCCTCTGGTGGTGTTACACTTGCCATAAATTTAAACTTAACAGCATCTGCCGGCATCGCCATAGTATTAATACCACGTGTTAAAAAAACATCGGGGTTAAGAATATTTATTCCAGATCCATTACTATTTTGAGCAACATCTTCAGTTTTAGATTTTTCACTCACTTTAGATACTAATGTGTTAATTACTTTATTTTGTTTTGATAATTCATTATTTTTCTTATTTAACTCAGATTTTAAATCAGCAATTTTTTGTAAAATCGTATTATTTCCCTTGTTGTTTTTTAATTGTGCTTGCAAGTCTTTAAGTTTTAAATTGGATTGTTCAACATAACGTTTTGTTAAATCATAATCTTTTTTAACATCTGACAATTGCTTTCTAAGACCCGAAACTTCCTTGAGCAATTGAATTCTCTGATGTTCTTTTGCTCTTCTATCTCGCAAATTTTGCTCAGTAACAATCTCCAAATTTGAATCTGTAATACCAGAGGCTTGCCTATAAAGATTAATTGCCTTAGTTTTATCCTGTTCAACACCCAGACCTTGCTCATAAAGATTACCTAAATTTAACATAGCTGGTGTATAACCTTGATCAACAGCCTTTTGATACCACATAGCAGCAGACTTATAATCAGGTGTTCCTCCTAATCCTTTTTCATACAATTCACCTAAATAGGACTGAGCTTTAGGATTT
>JALWML010000007.1 GCA_027083915.1 Lysobacterales bacterium
TACCCACAACCGATTAGGAAAAGCAATACCAGGATTGGGAACAATCGAGCTCACACCAGTCCAACCATCAGTTACGGGTAAGTCATTAACACTGCCCGTCATTCCTGCAAGAGTAATATTGGTAAAGCTCACCCCATCAATGGAACGAAATATACCATTTTCACCTCCTGCAAAAACAGTGCCATTTTGCGAAACTGCTGTTGTGCGCATACCACCATTAGCCAAAACCATAGTCCATGTATCACCATCATTGATACTTCTGTAAACATCACCATTGGCACTAATATACATGGTGCGTTGTGTGGGATTAAATTCGGATAAATCCAACGACAAGCCCAGTAAAGGGCTAGCAGGTAATCCGCTACCAATAACCGACCAGCTTTGGCAATCACTTCCCCCTCGATTAGAAGAACGCAATAAAACAGCAGGTCCAATTTCATCTTCAGACTGCATCGTCCACACATAACCATCACGATCAGAGTCAGTTTCTATTGTCCAACTATTACCACCAAATCCTTCCCAAACACCTGTTTCACTGGCTCGATTACACGATTGCCATGAGGCTCCTTGGTCATCACTGCGCCATACACCCATATCTATAAAACCTGCCCACAAAACATTGTTATCGATTTTATCTGCTTCTAACTCGACAATAACCGCATTATCAATTCCTGTGGATGACCAGTGATTTGGAGAAACTTCGTTTGTGTACAATTGTTGAACAGTAAGTCCGCCATCAAAGCTGGCATATATCGTTTGATCATTCACCCAAAAAAGTGAGTTGTTGTAAATGGCTACCGAATGTGGAGAAGTGGTTCGAGTATGAAATATTTTCGTCCAGCCCAACCCAAAAGATGCTGCATCACTGATTTGATTCCATGAAACACCGCCATCTAAACTTTCCCATACTCCGTCACGGTCTTCGCCGACAAAATCAAACTGTCGCTGTGAATCAAACAAACGAATATGTTGACTGTTATTGGCATCCAACCAAATCACACCACCATGTTGAAAGACATGAGAAAAATTCAAGCCAAAATCAGTGCTTTTGTATAAATGTTTGTGCATGTTTATATCTGCATCATTAACTGTGACCCAGATAATTTGTGGATTACTCAAATCAATAGCGATATCAACAACATTTTCAGTAAAGTCATCACTAATTAGCATCCAGCTAACACCACCATCAAGAGAACGATAAGCCGCTTGCACACCCGTAGCAAAACGGCCTTCTCCACTAAGCAGGTATAAATGTTGCGGTTGATTAGTCTCAACAATCAATTTAATAATGCGCAAATTATTAGGCAAATTATTATTCAACTCTACCCACGAATTACCACCATCAACTGTTTTATAAATTGAGCCATCAGCGATATTATAATCAGAATGATAAGCCGCATAGGCAACACTATTATTCGCCACAGCAATAGTTTCGATATAACCATTTATCAATGGATGGGTGAAATTTAAACCACCATCAGTACTTTTAAAAACCCCTTCTTCGGTTGCAATAAAAACCACACTACTATCAAGTGGACTCATTCCAAAACCTGCCACATGAGTGGAAGTCATGCCGTGCTTTGCTGCAATTATTGACCAAGAGCTACCATTATCACGACTGACATAAGCACCAGATAAATCACTGGCAGCATAAATATTACCATCGAAGTCAACTGAAACGCGCTCAAACCAACCGCCACCACCAATATTTATTGCTTGCCAAAATTGCGAACTTACAGGCAATACAAATAGGATAGCTATAAACGTTATTATTTTTTTCATACCATCATATTAAAACGCTTACACAAAATAACACACCACCTGTTTCACAAATTCACAAAAAAATAGCCATATTTAAC
>JALWML010000008.1:0-7175 GCA_027083915.1 Lysobacterales bacterium
TAAATACATTGTTGATGACAGAAATTTACCTGATGCAATTCAAGTTATACTTTCGCATTTACAAATCCCATACCTAAAAATCGCACTTCAGGACAACAACCTTTTTGCCGACAAAACTCACCCTGCACGGGTGTTACTCAATGACCTATCCATTGCTTCAGTTGGCTGGAGCAGAGAGGTTGATGAGGATGGTATATTTTTGGATGAAATTAAAGCCATATCTCAAAAAATTGTTAATAATGAGTCTTATAGTGATGAATACTTTAATGAACTCATTGAAGAATTTAAAGACTTTAACAAAAAACTAACCGAGTCTACTCAAGAAGTTCAAACGCAAACAAACGATAAACTCCATAAGAAAGAAAAGTTAGTTCAAGCTAAAAAAGTAGCGGCTGAAGTGTTAATTAACAAAATGACCAATAAAAAAATGCCAAAACTGTTTAAGGATATTTTATTAGGTTCTTGGTTGTATATCTTAGTTTTGACTGATATTAAACACTCGAGAAGGTCAGATGAGTACAAAGATAAGGTAGATTTCATTAATAAATTAATCGCTCTGGCTCATTTTAGTGAAGAAGTTACTATCACCAAAACACAAATAGATGAACTGTTACGACAATACATCAAAGGCCTAAAACTTGTTACCTTTAATAAAGAAGTCCTCAGAAAAAAATTACTTAAATTAAAAAAACAATTAGTCGATATACATTTCAACCTTGATTTAGAAGCAACCGAAAGTGAAACAGAATCTCAAGAAATTATCGGTTTAGCAGAGATTCAAGGTCATGAACTTGGTGTCGTCTCTTATATAAAAGAAGAAGAAGCTTTAAGTGCAGCAAATGAAAGTATCGTTGTTGATGATGCTTCTTTGAACTTGGTTAAATCAATGCAAATTGGTGATTGGCTCATCTTTAATGATTTAGATGAAGACAACAAAACCATCGAAGCAAAGTTATCATGGATTAGTCCTATCACAGGGAAATACCTGTTTGTCCTTGCCTCAGGGTTAAAATATAAAGACATTATTCCCCAAAGTATTGCGATTGGTTTAACCGACAAGACGATTGTGATGGTTGAAAGTGAACCTATATTTGATAGAGCAATGGAATCTATTGCCAATACATTACAGGCAACAGCTTAACAATTTGTTAATCAGTAACGTTAAACTTCTCAGACAAATAATTAATAATGTCAGAAGATTCGTACATCCACGTATAGCTGCCATCTTCATTTTCAATACGTAAACAAGGCACCATTAATCGCCCACCTTCTTGCTCGAGTTCTTTTTTATACTCGGGATTTGCTCTAATATCTCTTAATTCAATGGGTAAAGACATACGTTTCATGGCACGTCGAACTTTGACACAAAATGGACATGCATTGTACTGATACAATTTTAATTTTTCGGTAGAGACATCTATTTTTTGCTGCTCTTCTTGTTCACGGGTAACGCCTTTAGGTGTGAAAAGCCAGTTAAAAAATAAGATGATAGAGCCCAATATTTTACGAATAATCGCCATAATTTTATATAGTTTTCAAGATGGGCACGATTATCGTTTAATTAAGCTAACTTTTCTATGAATTTTCAGCATTAAAACTTAATACCTTAGAAATATTATCAATACCTGTTAGTACCATTAATAGCCTATCAATCCCAACAGCAATTCCAGAACATGCTGGCATGCCAACAGTCATGGCATTAATTAAGTTTTTATCTATACGAATTGTATGGTTCTTACGCTGATTATTATCCTCTTTAAAACGATGCAATAGTTCCTCACCGTCGGTTAATTCCTGGTAACCATTGCCTAATTCTTGTCCTTGGTAAAAAACCTCAAAGCGTAAGGAGTACAAAGGGTTCTCTGAATCAATTTCAGACAAAGCTGCCTGAGATGCTGGATAATGTGTGATAAAAGTAAGGCATTTTTTATCTAAGCGTGGCTGAATCTGCGTAGCAAATAAATAATCTAAAGCTTCATCTTTGGATAAAACACTGCCAGAGTATCCATTCTCAGCACAAACTTGATTAAGTTCTTTGCGTGTTATCTCTTCGATATTGATTGCTAGGATATTTTGAAAGGATTGAAAAAAAGTTAAAGTTTGACTGGTTTTATAAGATACTTCAAAGGCATCGAAAAGCTTATAAAACAGAGCTTTAACATCTTCAATTAATTGCAAGTAATTAAAGTCTAAACGGTACCACTCTAACAAAGTAAACTCAACATTATGAGTACGGCTAATTTCTCCAAGGCGAAAAACCTTGGCAATCTCGAAAACATCACCAACACCACTACATATCAGTCTTTTTAATGGGAATTCGGGAGAAGTTCTTAAATAACTCTTCTCAAAATCAGGATTAATCGCCTGTGAGGTAAAACTATCGATATGAATATCTGTATTCCCTGCAGAAGATAAGATGGGTGTTTCTACCTCTAAAACATCTTGAGACTCAAAATAATGGCGAATTTTTTGCAATAAAAATGCTCGTTGCTTTAAAACCTGCAACGAGCATTGTGACAAACTTAAATTTGACATTACATCTATTAGTCTTTCACGCGTGACGAATACTCGCCAGTGCGGGTATCAACCTTAATGGTTTCACCAATTTGCACAAAAAGAGGAATTTGCACAACCGCGCCTGTTTCCAAGGTTGCTGGCTTGCCACCACCACCAGAAGTATCACCCTTAAGACCTGGATCGGTATCGGTAATTTTCAAATTAACAAAGTTTGGTGGAACAACGACTATTGGGTTATCATCATGTAATGTAACTGTACAAATAGACTCCTCCATCAACCATTTTGCATTGTCACCAACAGCTTCTTTACTGGCTTCAATCTGCTCATAAGTTTCAGGATGCATGAAATAATAGGTCTCTCCATCATTATAAAGATACTGATAATCAAGTTCCATCACATCGGCAGTTTCCATTTTATCAGTAGATTTACAGGTTTTATCTACCACACGTCCTGTTTTAAGATTTTTAATCTTGATACGCGTAAAAGCCTGACCTTTACCCGGTTTAACCATATCCACATCAGTGATATTCCACGGCTCACCGTTAATCAATAACTTCATGCCATTTTTAAATTCATTTATGCCTACATTTGCCATAATAATCCTAACTTATTTTTATAGAAGCGCATAATACCATATTGTCTTAACAAAGTAATGATTTGCCCATAAAGTTTTAGCTAGAGTTTAGGCTCATAAACTCACATACCTTGTTGAGTGACTATGAAACAGCTCTAAACTATGCCACAAATCTTACGAGTGCTTTTTTGTTAAGCCAAATCACCAACTTATGGTGGTTAAATCCATCTGATTAATGTCTTGCCAGTCATCATATCCCCAAACACCATTGTTTAAACTGTGTATTTGAATTTGCAATTGCTGATCAATTTTGCGAAGATAAATTTTTACCACTACTTCATCATTAAGAGTTAATCCTTTAGCAATAAGAACAGGTTTCTGACCTAGTGCAAAGTTATCCAGCTTTGTAATGTCGTAATTAAAACTCTTTTGACCAGCCTCAAAGACTACAACGGCTTGTTCAAAACCATTCTTAAAAATTTCATGGTAATAAACCTTAAATCCAACGGCTTGCGAAGTATCATCACCACCATGGGCTATACCACCATCATCATGTAAAACAGCTTCTAAAACAGCAATTCCTGGGGTATTATTAAAACTGAGGTTTAACAAGCCAGTTGCATCAATACTGCTTTGATTAATGATATTCTGTGGATCAAAAATCACATTCAAACTATAAAAATCCACTTGTTGAGTGCTTTCTTCATCAGATGCTCCAAAAGACAATACAGTAGCAAAGCCTGCTTGTTGGTAAGACGTTATTTGACTATCAATAATAACATCTCCAATCACTGAAAAACTCGGTTCATCATTAACAGAAAGTATATCAATGTTGACTGAGCCAATACCAACATCAGTTCCTCCGCCTGTTCCTGAATTTCCACCATCATTGGCTGTAAATGTAATTACATCAGCATTATTGCCATTGTTGTTTAAAGCACCTGTGTAAGAAATGGCATTGGCATCGGAAAGATAATCATTAATTGCCGCTTGTGTGCCTGTAAAAATTAGGGGCGAACCTGATGCAAAGGTTGTTATCAGCATTCCGATTGAAGGAGGATTGTTTGCAGTTAATGTTCCTGAGTTAACTGCAAGGATTAGCTTGACATCTGATGCTCCAGAATCCACATCAGCAAAAGTAGTAGCTGACAAATCAAGCGGGCTTGCGACATCTTCTGTTACAGTTATATCAGTTGGCAATCCTGTCAGTGTTGGATCTTGGTTGACACAAGTTGGGTCAATCCCACCATCGGTCATTGTCCAACTATTGGTAATATCTAAATTATCATGTGCTGTTATGGCACAGTATTTGGAATTTCCTCCATCAAATGGAACAGATACGTGCACATTTTGTTGGCTAAAACCATTGAGCATAGCATCATAAGAACTTGTTGCTAATGTGACATCTGAAAACATATTTAGCATAGTGGTAACATTTTCAATATCCCAATTGCTGGTATCGGGATTGGCAGAAGTTGCCGCTACAAACATATAACTCATATTGGTAGCAGAAGATGTGTTCCAATTGCTGGTATCAGGATTGGCAAATACCGCATCCCAAAACATGGATTGAAAACTTGTAACCAAGGAAGTATCCCAATTACTGGTATCAGGATTAGCAATCGTTGCTCCGTGGAACATATCCCTCATGTTTGTAACCATGGAAGTATCCCAACTACTGGTATCTGGGTTTGCAACTGTCGCTCCATGAAACATGGCTCTCATATTGGTAACTTTTGACGTATCCCAAGAGCTTGTATCTGGGTTAGCAGATGTGGCATAATTAAACATACTATTTGCACTTTCAAGCATGGAGGTATCCCATAAGCTAGTGTTTGGTTCTGCCGAAGATGCATACAAAAACATTGAAGTCATCGATGTCACATTTGATGTGTCCCATAATTTTGTATCGGGATTTACCGAACTTGCTCTACCATACATAAAACTCATGCTGACAACATTGGAAAAATCAGGCAGATCATAAGTAACATCTTGCATGTTTGATGCATATCTAAAGGCATTACTCATACTTTGCCAATGCATTGTTCCCCATTGTTTTAAACTGATTATTTTTTTCTGATCAGTACTACTTCCAAAGGCAAGAGATTTAAAAGCCACAAAACCTGATCCATCTCCCACATTATCTTGAATGCGAATCGTATAAATTCCCTCCCCACCCAAAGCAGAATAATCACAAGTGTAATCACCTGTTTGTGCCATTGCCTCAAAAGTACCATCATCATTGCAATCAACATTATAATCGTAGTCATAAAATGAACTTGTTTGAACGAGGTATTGGGTATTGGATGTTTCTCCGGTAATAGAAGTATCCACTTCAAAAACATAATCATGACCTGGGTCACCAGCCAAGCACTCGCCCAAATCATTAATCGTCCATCCATCACCAGCTATCATATTAGCATGGGCGGCAACGGCTAAAACGCCGCAATAATAACTGGCATTGGCATCTAATGTTAGTGAGGCTTGTAGGTTTTGATTATTAAATTCAATTAATAAACGACTGTAAACGGTTGTGGGCAAACTCACCGCTGCAAACATGCCCGTAAAGTCACCGACTTGTTCAACATTCCACGAGCGAACATCGGGTTCGGCTAAATAAGCATGTCGAAACATAAAACTCATGTCGGTAACTAAATGCGTATCCCATTGTGATGTATCAGGCGTTGCCACTTCGGCTTCATTAAACAAACTTTTCATGTTTGTAACCATTGATGTATCCCACATGCTTGTATCAGGATTGGCAAGTAAAGCACGACGAAACATGCTTTCCATGATAGTAACTTGTGAAAAATCAGGTGTATCTGTGGCATTAATGACTAAATTTTCAGCGCCATAAAATGCTCTTTGCATATTTGTCCAGATGCCTGTTCCCCATTGTTCAATACTTAATATTTTTAGTCTATCAAATGTATTGTTGAAATTAATACTAGGAAAACCAGTTTTAAATCCTGTATTGTCTTTTATTCGGATGGTGTAAGTCCCTGCGCCTGTACCTAGACCTGATACAGAATAGTCACAAGTAAAATCACCAGTTTGAAAGAATCCTTCATTAATGCCGTCATCATTACAATCAACATTATAATTATAGGTCAGGCTGCTTTTGGTTGGAATACGAAACATCTCAGTGGTCGTAAAACCAGGGTTGTCCGTTTTAACTGTGATGACAAAATCATCGTTTGGTCCAGCAATAAGTGATTGCACAAAAAATAATAAGAGCAGTAATTTCTTTTTCATAGTTTTAATTCAATTAAAATGAACCCTTATTATATGAAAATCGACTCAATTCAAATCTGATTTAATTCTTATTTAATTCTGAAAAATTGCAATAAACTCAACAAATTAACTTTTAGGAAATGTAAAATTTGTCCTCACTAAACTGTACACTAAATTAGCCATTTAGGAATTCAAAAATATGCAACACTCTCAGAGCTCTACCCAACTGACAAGTACTTGTTTTATTAGTTGGGTAGAGCTCTTGTTCCCCCAATATCTTCAGAGTGAGTAAAACTAAATCTCAAACTCAACTACAACCGGCAAATGATCACTGGCTATTTTAACAGTTTTGTCTTGGTAGCGGCTGACATTAAGGTGTTTTAAACGACCTTTATAATAAACTCTATCCAAGCCTCCGCGTGGGGCAAAGGATGGAAATGTTTTTAGTGCTGATTCTCCCCATAATTTGCTGGTATCAGTGGCACAAGTGAAATCAAATCCTTCGACAAATAATGCCCTTAATAAGGAGCGCCAATCATTAAAATCCCCTGCTATAATTGTTGGTGTTTTGGCTTGAATGTTTTTAAATTCTTTAGAGTGAAACAATACCCCTGCCTGTTTTTGACGTTCAATTGCAGATAAGCCTAAATGCAAATTAAACACTTCTAAGTCAATTTTTTTGGTTTTTTTCTCAACCTGTATTTGGGTGTATTGCGCTCCCCTACACTTTTTATTGTCTATAGTTAAGTCAATATTACTTTCTTTCATGATTGGAAAACGGCTTAAAGTGGCATTACCGTAGTTGCCTTTTTTTAAGGTGACATTATGACCTAACTGGTAGTGCGGATA
>JALWML010000008.1:7185-8405 GCA_027083915.1 Lysobacterales bacterium
ATTCTTTTGAACGTGGTGCACCTTCATCCACTTCTTGTAATAAAACAATATCAGCATTAATGTCATTGAGTATTTCGATGATTCGTTCGGGCTTGAAACGCCGATCCAATCCTATCGCGCGATGAATATTGTAGGTAACCAACTTAATTTTCATAGGTTTTTTTCAACAATGTGAGTTGGTTTCCCATCTATACTGCTGTGGTTTCTTTCGCGCCAATAGGCTTTTATACCCTCAACTCCTTTGCGTTGAGCTGATGTAAGCAATGCATCTCTTTGCTGTTTGAAATCATATAACGGCACTGCCATACCACAAGAAGATTGCACTAGATTAATATCCATGACAAAAATCTGACGTGCTCCGATGTAATCCTCAAACAAAGAAAAATACTCCTGCCAACTAGAATCATTGTGGTGAATCACTTGTGCCAAGCCATATAAACGTAAAATCAATGGTGCTCCAACAAAAGCATTAAACATAATCGTCATGCGAGAATTGTTCTGTACGTGGGCTGCTGTTTCATTACCGCTGCCGGTTAAATTTAACCACGCTATTTGCCTGTTATTTATCACTCGAAAAGTATCTAAGCCCTTGGGTGAAACATTAACACGACCATCCACGTCAGCTGTTGCGACAAAAAATAGTTGCTGTTCATGAATAAAAGCTAAATGCGCCTCTGATAATTCTGAAAACTTCTGTCCCATAAATATTTACTTGTGCCTATCTGAAATAGCTTTGACTATACACGTAATAGCGTTAAAATCAAGTTTGAAAACAAAATCCAAATAATCACCAACAAATGTCAGAAAATATCCAACGTAAAATTCGCAGTTTTGTTATGCGCACCAGCAAAATGACACCAGGTCAAAAACGCGCTATCGAAGAAATATTACCCCAATTTGCACTTGACGAAAAACATCCCTTTGATGCCAAAAAAACTTTTGGTAATGATAATCCCATATGTTTGGATATTGGTTTTGGCAATGGTGAATCTTTAGTGCATATTGCGCAAATGCTACCAGAGGTGAATTTCGTTGGAATGGAAGTTCATACTCCTGGTGTCGGACACCTTCTGCTACAAATAGAAAAGCACAATATCAAAAACATCAGAATCTATCAATACGACGGTACAGAAGTACTTAAAGATTGTTTTGGTGATGACAGCATAGATGCCATGCATATTTATTTCCCTGATCCGTGGCATAAAAAACGCCACCACAAA
>JALWML010000009.1 GCA_027083915.1 Lysobacterales bacterium
TTTCATCCGATGCGGGACCAACTTGCATCTCTGCTTTTTGTGTATGCGGACATTCAGTAGGTTTAAACTGATAGAATAATGACATATCGAATTGCTCATTCAAGGGCTTAATACGAGCATTCAGTTTATCCAATTCACCTTGCACATATACTAAAAAACCATTTGTTTGTGGAATTTCTACAGTGATTTTATTAATTTTACTCAGTTCACTAGCAATTTCCTGTGCGCGTTCAACCCACAAATGAATTTTGTCTAATTGTGTATCTAAACCATTCAAAGCCGTTATCAATTGTGGAAAAGCCGTATAGAGGTCACCGCCCATGCGACTACGCCACACCTTACACTTTTCTATAAAATCAGCATCGCCAGCCAAAACAGCTCCCCCTATTCCACCCAAGCCTTTATAAAAAGAAACATAAACCGAATCAAATTGATCAGCAATTTCCGATAAAGGTTTTTTGTAAAAGTGACTAGATTCCCACAAACGAGCACCATCCATGTGAAAATGACTCTTATTTTGTTTTGCCCACTGTTTCATTTTAGATAATTCACTCCAAGAAGTTAATTTAAACCCAGCATTTCTCAATGGCAGTTCTACCGTTAAAACTGCTACATCCTCAGTCACTGCAGATACATCTTTGGCATTAAAAGGTTCACTAAGCTCCCCTAACTGAATCCCTCGCAACCCCATCAAAGCTTGATAAGCATCTTGTTCATTGGCAACAAGATGACTATTGGGATGAAGAATGACATTGTTACATTTATTATTTATTGAGGCGACTTTCAAAGCAACCAGTTGAGCCGTTATACCTTTGTGAAAAAACAAAGCCTGTTCCTTACCCAATAATTTAGCAACACGTTGTTCCAATAACTGCACCAATACACCCTGACTATACATATCGCGATCTTCATTAAAATATTTCGAGTGTTCCATCTGTGACAGCCAACTTTTATGTGTTTGAACTGGATAATATAATCGTCGCATACTCTAAATCGTCAAAAAAATAAAACAACATTGTAACACTTCATGAAAACACTTTCACAGTCTGTTTATCCTATTCATTTTAATCTCAGCCTGTTAGGATACAAAGATAATGCAAAATCTATCACTCGCACAAGCACAAAAACTTATACTAGCAAGTCAAAAACTGACCTGTAGTTCAATTACACCACAAGAAATAATTGAACATTTAGGTTATGTGCAAATAGATACAATTTCGGTAGTAGAACGTGCACACCACCATGTTTTCTGGAGTCGTTGCCCAAAATACAAACCCGCTGATTTAGATGAGTTGGTTAAATCTCGCAAGGTCTTTGAATATTGGAGCCATGCCGCATCCTACTTACCCATGAATGAATACCGTTATACCGTGCCAATGAAGCATAGCTTTAAAACAAGTAAAAGCACCAATTGGTTTCCTCGTGATGAAAAAGTCATGGCATCCGTTTTAGCAAGAATCAAATCAGAAGGCCCATTGCGTTCTAAAGATTTTAAATCTGCCAAAAATGGTAACAAAGGTTGGTGGGATTGGAAACCAGCCAAATATGCACTGGAGCGTCTTTTTATGGAAGGTGAACTTGAAATTACACGAAGGGACGGTTTTCAAAAGGTCTATGATTTGCCAGAACGTGTTATTCCATCATCAGTTGATACTACCATGCCAAGCGATGATGAATACTATGAATTCCTGATTAACCGAACGCTGCGACACCATGGATTAGCAACAATTGATGAAATCGGCTATTTAAAAAAGAAAAACCAGAAAGACAAAATAAAAAATAGAATTAATCAACTTGTAGAAGATGGTACGGTCACTACGGTTGTAATTAATGGCATAGCACAAAACTATTA
>JALWML010000010.1 GCA_027083915.1 Lysobacterales bacterium
GTAAAAGAAAGAACTCTGTCTCTAGATTTGAAAATTAATAACTTTAAAGAAGATAAAATTCAATACCAAAAATTAATCGAAAACCACCCGGTAGTTTTATGGCGACAAAATATCAAAACCAACCAACTAACTTATATCAGTAGTAAAGTTGAAAGTCTCTATGGATATTCTCAAGAACAATGGTTAACTGTACCGAATTTCAGATATGATCATATAATTAAAGAAGATCGACAAAAAGTAGCTGACACAGTCAGTGCCGCTATAGCAAATCAAAATTCTTTTGAACTCGAATACCAATTTAAACGTGCAGACTCTTCAATTGCATGGATTAAGGATGTTGTCTCCTTTAACAAAGACAAAGAAGGCAATGCGCAACTTGTTGGCCTCATGATAGACACAACGGAAACACACGAGGCAAAAACCAAACAAAATATTAGCGAAAGTAAGTATGCTATTTTATTTAAACATACTCCTGAACCGATGATATTAATTGATTTAGAAACACATCTATTTAAGGAGTGCAATGATAAAGCCAATAGTCTTTTTGGTTTGAAAAACATACTAGGAACTTTAACGTTATCAGATTTATCTCCAATAAAACAACCTGATGGCAGCTTAACAAACAGCCGTTTAGAAAAAATGTATAAAATACTTTATACAAAAGACATCTATAAGTTTGAATGGATAATGTACAACAAATCTCATGAAGAAATAACCTGTAAAGTCGAATTTATCAAATTACCTGAAACTAAGAACAACCTGATTTTAGCTTCAATTATTGATATTACTGAAAAAAGACAACACGAGAGAAAAATCAACCAACTTGCCTATTATGATCAATTAACCTCATTACCCAATAGAGAGTATTTTTATTCTAAATTTGAGTTTTTTCACCAACTTGCTAAAAACAAAAATCAATTTGGAACAATTATTTATCTCGACCTCGATCGTTTTAAACTCCTTAATGATTCACTGGGTCATCAAACTGGAGATAAGCTACTAGAAATGGTCGCTAAAAGGATTAAAAACACTTCTAAAAACAATGACTTTTGTGCACGACTTGGCGGTGATGAGTTTATTGTTTTAACACGAAATCTAGAGAAAAATATCCAAACAGCTCTAGAGCAAAGCTTAGTTAAATCTGAATTGATTTTGGAAGCACTTAATGAACCCTACCAACTAGGAGATTATGAACACTACATTACACCAAGTATTGGTATCTCAGTATTTCCAAATAATAAAGCCAGTTTAGATGAAATTATTCATCAAGCAGATATTGCCATGTATACTTCAAAAGGTAAAGGCAAAAACACTATAACTGTTTTCCAAGAAAACATGATACAACAAGTGGCTAAAAAAATGCATTTGGAAAAAGCAGTCAAGGATGCTATTGATAAGAATGAATTTGAACTTCACTACCAAATCAAAGTAGATGAAAATGAAAATACAAATTCCGCTGAAGCACTATTAAGATGGAGTCGTTTAAAAGAATTTAATATCGACACAGAGAAACTGATAGAAACTATAGATACCGTAGGTCTAACAAATGAACTCGGTTATTGGGTTTTAGATCAAGCCTGTTATCAATTAAAAAAATGGGAAGGAAAAAACACAATACAATCTCTTTCTATTAATATTAGTCCAAAGCAACTGCATCAAAAACTATTTGTAGAGCAAATAATCAGCGTGGTAACAAACTACAAAATAAAACCCAATAAAATTACCTTAGAACTTACAAAATCTGTACTATTTGAAAATCAAAAAATCCTTATCCAGAAATTACAAGAACTAAGAAAATATGGCATTAAGATTTCTCTTGATGATTTTGGTACAGGCTATTCTTCTTTAGCC
>JALWML010000011.1 GCA_027083915.1 Lysobacterales bacterium
ATCAACACGAATACCAACTTGACCTTGCCATTGAGAATTTACAGTACGTCTGCTTAAGTTACCCAAAACAGTGTCACGACCTGTAAAATCTAATACCGCACGACCTTGCTCATCATATCCAGTGATATTGGCTATATTAATTCCATCATTCCGTCCAGTATAAACTTGTCCCCAATCTTTATTCAATAGGTTACCTAAGTTTTTAATTGATAAAAACAATTTTGCTCTAAAACGTCCCATTGCTGGCAATTCTTGTGAAATTTTCATATCCCACTGATTGATTCTTGGAGCTTTAAATAAGTTCCTAGTTGGAATTTGTCCACGGAATTGATCAAGACCAGATTCTATCAAGAAAGCCTCAAATGCAGCTGTTTGTGATGGATCTCCCATTACATATTCTCCAACATTTGGAACATAGAACAGGTCATTATCATCAACACCATCACCATTTATATCTTCACTGTATGTATAAGAATATGGTTCGCCATCTGTTGAACTCCAAAATAAATCAACACGAGTAATAGTATCACCAAAGAAATTATTATTATAACTTGCTTGCATTGTGAAAGCATTACCAATTTGGTAGTTTGAAATACCTACTTCTTGCTCATTTGGATTAAATGACGGACGGTTATTCCAATTTGAAATAGCTCGTGAAGAAGTCCCTGTACTAACTTCTGAGGTAGAAGTATTTGTATAAGAGCCTTTTATGTAAAAGTGCTCAGTAGATTTTTCTAAACTAATTGTTGCTCGTTTAGTATCACCTCTACCAGAGTTGCTCAATTCAATCACATTTCCATAATCAGGATTAGCGTTTGCAGTAGCTCCTGAAAATGTTAGAGGGTCTGCATAATAACTTAAACGACCATCGGGAAGAGTCCCTGTTGGTGCACCAAGATTAATATTCTTATAAAAAATACCATCTTGCTGTTTAGTATATTCATATTCAAAAGTAGCCTGTAAACCATACCAAGGTAATTCAGCGTCTAATGCAATATTAGATTTGATTACTGTTGGTAAAGTAAAGCCTGGCGCTAATGTATCAACGTTTTGCTGAGGAGGATTTGCATTACCAGGTTCAACTTGACTAAATCCATCTGGAATATATGCCCCATCATAACCAAATATATTATAACTATTTACATTACCACCTGGATTTGAGAAAGGATTTGACAGCCATACATTCGCTGCTCCACCACTAAACACACCTATACCACCACGTAGTTGTAAATTCAATTCATCACTCATATCATAGTTAAAACCAATACGTGGTTGTATCACCGCTTCATTGACAACAACCTGATTGCTCTTGCCAAAGGCAGCTTGGAAACCAGGGTTTAATAAAGGCTTATCATTTGTTGATGGTTTATCATAACGCAAACCATACTGAACAGTTAATTTGTCATTAACCAACCAGTTATCTTGAATAAATAGTCCTGTGTTTGTCCATGACCAATCTGCCGCAGGAAATGGTTGCCCTGGTGTATTACCAATGTTATATCTAAAGCTACGTACATTACCATTTATAAAATCATCTAAACTATTGAAAGAATAGTTTCCTAATGCATCGGATAAGAAAGTATTGAAAATATTATTTTCTTGAATATCAACGCCACCTTTTATTGTGTGATCACCAACAAAATAGTTGCCTTCTAAATAAAAGGTATTTGTTTCTGTTGATAAAGAGTTAGCATGTCTAAATCTATCGCGACCAAAATAGACACTATCTCTATCAGGACCAACATTTCGAATTTCAACTTGGGCTAAATTGGATAAAGGACCACCTGAAATCCCTTGTGGAATTTTATCATATTGTGAAGTAGATATACGTAATTCAGTATTAAAATTATCTGACCAATCACTGTACAAGTTTAATGCATAAGTTTCAGTTTCATAATGATTTGTATACCAGTTAGAATCAAAAGAACGACGATTACTTCTAATGTTATTCAATCTTGGACTATTATCCTCATTTGTATTATATTTAATTGAAGCTCTATGATTATCATTAATCAACCAATCAATTTTTAATAATAAATTTTGCTTAGTTTCATCAAGCTCTCCAAGTGATGCAAATGAGCCAACATCAATTCCATATGCATCCCTAGCTGCATCGCTTACAGATTGCATAACTGAATCAGGAACACCAGAAGAATTTGCAACACTAGTTCTTGAAGTGTCTTCCGCACCAATAAAGAAGAATAATTTATCTTTAATGATTGGTCCTCCTAAAGTAGCACTGATTTGAGTATTAGTAAATTTACTTAAACTTCTGGTAAAATCTTCATCACCATATTGGTAATTCAGTGAACCTGTAAACTCATTAGTACCACTCTTAGTAACTGCATTAATACTAGCACCAGTAAAGTTTGATAACGTCACATCATAAGGAGAGAGCTGAACATTTAGTTGTTCAATTGTATCCAAATTAAATGGCTGACCTAAACCAGCAAACCCATTAGCTTCCAAACCGAACGGATCGTTTGCGCCCACACCATCAATTGAGAAGTTATTTGAGCGATTATTTACACCTGATACAGAAAAACCACCAAATTCTCTTATGTTAATTCTTGAATCTAATCTTAAGAAGTCAGTGACATCTCTAGATATTGTTGGGGAGTTTTGTAATGTCTCTGTTCCGATAGAAACACCAGAACCCATATTGTCTGCACTAAATACGGATTGTGTAACAGAGCCAAAGACAACGACTTCTTCAATGTCTGTTGATTCCGCGGCTATAGCCACATCAACTGATTTGATATCACCAAGCGTTAAATATATATCGTCTTGTTTACCTGAGGCATAACCGTTATTGCTTACAGAAACCGTATAAGGTCCACCAACACGTAAACCACGTGCTTGGTAATTACCTTCACTGTTAGTCGTTAATGTCTTAGTCGCGCCTGTTGTGGTATTTTTGATGACCACAGTAGCACCAGCTAAAGCATTTCCATCAGAATCAACAACCGTACCACGAATGGCAGAAGCTGTATTCTGTGCGTAAGATACGCTCACAGCCAGCAAACTCATCAGTAATGAGATGGCTAACCATGTAAATCGCTTATTATTTTTCATATTAAAAGCACCCTTCTTTAGTTAAATTAAGTTAAAAACATTCATGGAAAATTGACACTCACTCACATCACGTTCCATAATCTTGTCCATTTTCGCATACGTGGGCGTATCGTAAAAGAGATTTGTGAAAGTTTCGTTAAATATCAAAACAATTCTATATATTTTAACTAATTTAGGCGATACTAGGCTTTTAAAATATCATTTCAGCTAATAAAATCATTATGTTTAAAATCATTCTTTTATTACTTCTTACCTCCTCAAACCTGATTGCCTCAACACTAAAATCAGGGCCAATGCTTGGACATACTGCTTTACGTGGTGCAAATATCTGGATAGAAACCAGCAAACCGAGTATGGTAAAAATAAAATACTGGGAAAAAGGCAAAAGCAAACATTCCAAACAACTCGTAACAAAAACCCTCTCTAGCAACTATAACATGCATACTTTTAAGCTTTCGGGTTTAGAACCTGGTTTAACTTACCATTACCAATTATGGGTTGACAAAAAACCAGTTCAGAAGAAAAAAGATTTTTTTAGCTTTAAAACCCAAGAGTTATGGATGTGGCGTCGTGATGCACCAGATTTCACTGTTTTAACCGGCTCGTGTAATTTTGAAAATGAAGAGGCTCACGATCGAGCGGGCACTCCTTATGGTGGCGGTTATGAGATATTTGACACCATTGCCGAACAAAATGCAGATATGATGTTATGGCTTGGTGATAACTGGTATTACCGTGAAGTGGATTTTGATGCGGAACAAAATATGATTTACCGTGCCAGCAAAGATAAAGGACGAGATTTTTTACAACCTATTTTCAGAAAATTCCCCAACTATGCCATTTGGGATGATCATGATTTTGGACCTGACAACAGTGGCGGCTATTTTATTCATAAAGCCAAAAGCCTTGATATATTCAAAAAAACTTGGGCAAATCCCAGTTATGGTATGCCAGAAACACCAGGAACATTTACCAAAGTACGTTTTAATGATGTAGATTTCTTTTTATTGGATGACAGATACCATCGCAGCAATGAAAATTTGCCTGATGGGCCAAACAAACACATGTACGGCGATGCTCAATTATTATGGTTAAAAAACCAATTAGTTGCATCACGTCAACCATTTAAATTTATTGTAGGTGGCAACCAGATGTTAAATGACTACCACAAGTGGGAAGGTTGGGATAAATACCGCCATGAGCGCGATGCTTTTTTAAAATGGCTGGATGATGCAAAAATCGAAGGGGTTGTTTTTTTAAGTGGTGACAAACACCATACCGAAATGCTAAAAATTCCACGTAAAGATGCTTATCCACTTTACGAACTGACTTGCTCACCTTTTACTGCAGGCACTCATGAGAAATGGTTGGGTGACGAACGCAAAAAACCAACTCTCATCCAAGAAACACTTGTGGGTGTTAAAAATTTTTGTAAGTTAAACTTTTCAGGAAATAAACAAGAACGTAGTCTGACAATTGAATCATATAATATTGAAGGTCAAAAACTCTGGACAAAAACATTAACGAAAGATGACTTAACCTACCCAAAAAATGGTGATTAAAAAAGAAAACCTTAAAAACAACGAACAAACTAGCGTTCGTTATCTAAATTTATTTCGCCTATTGCTTAGTTTTTTCTTTTTTTCGATAATTTTTAAAAAATTTGGCAGTATAGTTGGAATAACTTACACACTTGACATTGCTAGGTTTATAGCCAGTTTATACTTAGCAATTTCCTTGCTGGTTTGGATAATTTCACTTTTTACCAAGAAACACACTTTGTTCATTGGTTTATTTGCACTCATCTTAGATTTGCCCTTCATCATTTCCTTAACCCTACTATTTAATGGATTAGAAAATGGTTGGGCACTACTTCCTGTTATCACCATTGGTTCATTTTCAATACTTAACCACAAATCTTTTTCTATTTTCACCATGCCGTTATTGGCAACCACCTTATTGTTAGTTTTACCTTACGTACTCAAATTAAATTATAGCCACATTCATTTATCCACTATTTTTCTCTATGCCCTAATCTATTTTGGCATTGCTTTGGTTGGTATTCGACAATCACAAGCTTATAACTTATCCTTATTATTAACGCAAAGACAAAAGAAAAGAATATCCAACCTCTCAAGAATCAATGAATTAATCATTGATCAAATCAACTCGGGAGTCGTGGTTTTTAATCGAGAATACAACATAGTACAGATTAACAAAATAGCTCAAGGAATTGTTCGCTCACAAACGGACAAAAAACTTCCAATGCCATTAATTAAATCCATTGTTGCCACACCAAAAGATAAAAAAGAATTCAAAACAACATTATTTGGCGATGATATTTTAGTCAAAATTGTAACGCTAGAAGAACAAGCCAACACCCGACTTTTAATAATCGACCAACAATCAGAATTAAATAAAAAATCACAACAAATTGAACTCGCAAATCTTGGGCAACTTTCAGCCACCATAGCTCATGAGATACGCAACCCTTTAGCTGCCATCTATTCTGCTTCAGAATTACTTAATGAGTCTGACGCAATCAAAGACGAAGACAAAGAACTAACCGACATAATTATTCACCAAGTTAAACGCTCAAACCGTATAATTGAAGATGTATTGTTGATGTCAAAAAACCACATTGCCAATCAAAAGACATTTGATATAATTGAAAAAATCACAAGATTTAAAACGAGTTACTGCCAACAAAATGAAATCGATCCCAATCAAATAATGTTAGATTTTAGGGAAAAGTTAGCACGAGTCACTTTTGATGGCTCTCACCTTTCACAACTACTCTGGAATCTAACTGAAAATGCATTCAAACACGGCACTAACAACAAGGTTATCATAAAAGTATTTAAAGACAGAAATCATACAGTTGTCGACATTCTTAATGAAGGACAAGCATTTGATGCTATTGTCGAAGATAATTTATTTACGCCTTTTTTTACTACACACACACAAGGCACTGGACTTGGATTATTCATTTGTCGAGAAATGTGCAAATCCAATAATGCTAAACTTGAATACCTAAGAGAAGAGCCTTTTCATGTCTTTAGATTACATTTTTCAACAACTTAATTGTGTTGAAATTGAGTCAATTCAAATCGGACAGTATGAGCGTGCTCTAATGCTCGCGGCTTAGAAATATTAACTCGCACAGAAAATACACTATCGTTTGATAGCACCCTCTTTGCAATTGCTTTAGCCAGAGCTTCAAGCAAATGGAATTTAGATTCTCTAACAAATTGATGTATATCTAAACAAATCTTATGGTAATCTAATGCATGTTCGATGTTATCAGAATCACAGGCTTGTGAAGCATCATACTGTAATTCTAAGTCAATTAAAAGAGGTTGTTTTTTAATTCTTTCTTGTGCATAAACACCAATTATCGCATCAATAGCAATTTGTTCAATAACTATTTTTTCCATACGACGTCTATAACTTTGGAAGCCCTGAAGTAAGCAACCAACGCTTCAAGTCTTCATTGTATTGCCACGATTGGTGGTCATAAATTGTCTTTGTGCGATTGTTATGTATGTTATATAATTGAATTTCAACATCTTGCAGAATGACATCTTCTGATGCACCTGGTGCAATGGGTGATTCAGAGTAACGACTGACCTTAAATTGTTTTAATTTTTCAAGCTCAAAACGTGTTGGTTGAATAGTTTCGATTTTTGGATCTAAAAAACGCACTGCAGCATCAAAATTTGCCCACCGAATGGTTGCTGCGTATTTATAAAGCGTATCATCTAAACTGCGTTTTTTTGTTGATTTACCACTGCCACACGAACTTAATGATAAAATCAATACGAAAGAGATGAAGAGTAACTTTTTCATGGTACTACCTATTTTTGAGGAATTATGACATATTTCGCTTTCATTGTACTAAATAAAACATTTTCTGCATTAACTAACTTAATTTCACAATTAATACGCTGATGTTTACCTGTGTTAATTTTTTCTTTAACCTTATCAAAATTATATGACTCAACAAATGTAGCAACAATAATCAAATCTTGAAACAAGGCTTTATTCCAATGCGTTTGGTTCTTATGAATAACAATATCTGCATCGATCGATTTCTCAATACAAGAAAGCTTTATCAAAGACCAGGCACAGATTATCATCAAAGCCGAACTACTACCCCCAAAAACACTGCCCTTATCATTGATGTTATTCGTCAGTGGAGCCTGCACGGTTAATGTGTCATTACTAAAATCAGTGATTTGCATAGCCATATCACAAGTTAAAGGGATATCCCTATACAATTGTTGCTGAAACGATTTTATCATGAAGTTATAAGTAACAAGGGGTTAATCGGTGGCACTATGAGGTATCAACATTTTAAAAGAACTTAAATAGCTGGATTTGCTTTTTGTTGCTTTGATTTTGGAATTTTTCTTAATGGCATTATTAGTTGAGGTTTTTTCGGAAGATAATGGTAATTTATTCGAATCTTCAGACACAAACCCATCACAACTGCCAATATCTTGTGCATGAGAATTAACAGCAAGAAATAACAGAAGCACAGCAAATATTTTCAAATAAGGTTTAATCATAGTATAATTCTAGCAACAACGACTACTATCGTAAATACTTTTAAACGCAAATAGCTGTGTTTTTTCACTATTCACTACAATAAATCCATATTTAATGCAGAATATCAACTCAACACAAATGCCTTGGCTCACTGATTTTTGTAATAATTTACGAATTTTTATTTCAATTATTGTGATACAAATTGCGGTCTTTATTTATTCATTTGGTTTTTTATCATTTGATTTTGAGTACTTGCGTAAATTATCAATTTTAACTTTATTAGCTCAACTTGTTGGCATTACCCTATTGATTGTTTTGTGCAAATTACGTTCATTTTTAAATAAATTTGATGTTGTTTTTGGGGTGTTAGCATTAACCCTATTGATTGTATTTATTACGACCATTTTAGCTCAAATCATTGGTTATTTAGATTTACAACTTACCTTTAACTTATTTGATGACCAACATGCTGTTAATTTTATCAATTTTAAATTAACCATTGCTTCTATTATCATTTGCTTGGCATTAATTCGTTATTTTTACATTCAAGATCAATACAACCGACAAATTCAATCCCTTTCTGATGCACGAATTGGTGCATTACAAGCCCGAATTAAACCTCATTTTTTGTTCAACAGCCTTAATTCAATAGCCTCACTAATTTCTATAGATTCGACTCGTGCTGAAAAAGCGGTTACAGACTTCTCTAGCCTCATGCGCCGAACCTTCACCTATAAAGACAAAACAATTACTATCG
>JALWML010000012.1 GCA_027083915.1 Lysobacterales bacterium
TTATCTATGTCTGTGTACACTTTTGTTGCCATGCCTAAAATAATATACCCCTTATCATCCACCACTTTATGATCGAGATCTTGTTTTTCCAATATTTTATGGATTGCTTGTAAGTTAGTTGACATTGCTGTTCTCCTTTTAAAAGTACTGTGTATCTTTATAACGCAAAAATGCCAATAATTACCTTGTCTGTTATTAACTTGCCATTCATTCTTTCAGCATCTTCAATGCACGATTTATCAACTTGTAAAACTGACTTTTATCTAAATAAGTCTTCCTGCAGGACACTCATCATTACGCGAAATATTCCGGAATAATAATATCTTCAGTATTCAAAAAACATATAAATAGTCTACAAAAAAAATTAATTTTTAAAAACAGATATATAGCATCTTTATTAGGTTGGCATGATTGCGTCGTGGACAGGGTTCAAGAGTAGAAAAAACTATAGGACTAGATGATATGTCAGACATTACATACAGCAACCAATTGGTACAAAAGCTAACTTACCTTTCTGAAGACAAACGCTTGATGGTTTATAAAGCGGTCAGTTTTGCAGAAAAAGCACATCAGGGTGTATTTCGTAAGGATGGGACGCCCTATATCAGTCACCCGCTGGCAGTACTTGAAAAACTGGCAGACTTAAAGCTGAATCATCATATTCTATGTGCAGCCGCCCTGCATGATGTTATTGAAGATACCACAGTAACCAAAAAAGAACTGGAAAAGAAATTTAATACCACAGTAGCTGAATTGGTGGACGGGGTTACCAAACTGGAGCAGCTAAAAAGCCTGAACCTGGAAGAAAAACAGGCAAATAATCTTTACAAAATGCTGGTTGCAATGGTCAAAGATCCAAGCGTATTTATTATAAAACTGGCGGATAGACTGCACAATATGGAAACACTGTCAGCAATGAAACGCACCAGTCAACGCCGAATTGCAAAAGAAACCAGTGAAATTTATATTCAGATGGCGGGTCTGCTGGGCGTTTATTATTTTAAAAGACCTTTACAGGATCTGGCTTTTAAATATTTATATCCATACCGCTATCAGGTGCTGGAAAAAAAATACCAACGAGTAAGCCAGTTGAATGCAGAAGCCCGACTGTTTGTGCAACAGCAAATGATCAAGCGACTGAATGAGCAGGCGATAACCTCAGAGGTTCTGATAAATACCAAAAATATATCACGCATCTACAAAAGCATGAAAGAGTCCGGCCTGGCATTTGACAAAATAACCAGCGGACTGTCCTTTTCGATTTTAGTTGATACCTCCGCACAATGTTATGAAGTTCTGGGGTTGATACACGATTTGTTTACCCCCATTCCGGGCAGATTTAAAGATTATATCGGCATGCCCAAAATCAATGGTTATCAATCGTTACATACCAAGGTAGTGAGCAATCAGGGGTATATGGTAGAAATCCAGATTTTAACCCATGCGATGCGGCAGACTGCCATGTTCGGGCTTATTGACAAGCTGTTAAATAGGACAGTGCAGGAGCCGTTAACAGACTTTAAAGCATTTGATTGGGTCAGCGACTTTACCCAATTACAGGAGTCCAAAGTGAGCAATAAAGATTTATTAAAGCAGGTTAAGGAAGAGCTGGCACAAAATAAAATCCATGTTTTAACCCCAAAAGGCGATGTACATGAACTGCCGGCTAATGCAACTGCTTTGGACTTTGCTTTTTCCGTACATACCGAGGTAGGCCTTTATGCCAGCAGTGCCATTGTCAATCATAGAAGTTGCGAACTTTCCAGAAAACTAAAAGAGGGGGATATTATACAGATAATAACTACGCAGTTTAAAAATGCCAGACCCGTCTGGTTAGACTGGGTTGCCACCTCCAGAGCAAAGGCCTGTGTAAATAAGGCAATAAATAAGATGCTTAATAATGATAAATGCAATTAGTGAATATCAGGCCTTTAAATGATAGTAGCATCATTGACTAAAAAAAATAAAAAAGGAAGAAAAATTGGCATTTTAACGGTATAAACCGACTATATGTAAACAAAAACTTTAACTGATTTAGAAAATTATTTTAGGAGACAAAAATGAAATACATTAATAAAAATAGCCTGATTCAGTATACAGTCTTAATAATGATTCTTGTGATTACACAATGGGAGCAAGCTGATCAGACATATATTTTACAATTAGAAAAGGAGATGAACTTCAGAAATGAAAAAGTTGCGCAGGCAATTAAAGATTTATCGGATATTAAAAAATCTAATGTTAGTAATAAGTATTATACGCAAACAAAAAAAATCCCTAAAGGAAGTATGGACTCAAGGTTTGCTCACGCAAAGTATGTAAATAGCGAGGTAAAGGCCAGAACAGAGGAATATAAGGCTCTGGTTAACCTGGGTAGAAATAGTGATGAACTGACAAAAATAATTGGTAAGTTTATTCGTGAACTGGAAAGCTCCAGTAAAGAAAACAAAGGCTTTAATATTGCCATCATGGACAGTAAAGCAATAGTACGGTCAATCAATACGGTAAGAGGTATACAGCGGACTTTACGTATTTTAAGAGATGATCCAGGTGTTAATGCATCAGTCAGCCAGAATGACCTGACTGTAGTCACAATGATAAATAAAAACATTAAAAATATGGTTAAAAATCATTCCAAAAGTAAAAACAGCATTGAAAGTAATATTAGAGTTATGGAAGAACTTTATGAAACCATGAAGATGCAACGTCCCTTAATTAAGAGTTATCTATGGAGATTAGATAATGAGATTCAATCATTAAGGGTAATGTCATTACAGGAAACAGGGTATGGTGCAGCAAATAATGTAAGAAACATGGTTTTGAAGATCCACAAAATGTTTAATGATAAGGAGTATCTGGAACGCCAGAAACGACATAATGAAATGGCTAAGTTAATGCAACCTGAAGAATACAACCTGGATATTGAACTTAAGGAAGATGATGATGAAGAGTTCTATATCAAAATGATGGAGATAGCAAACAGTAAAAAGTAATAAAGATTGTTAATGGTTGTTCTATGTGAAATGGAGAAAACAATATTATGAATCGATTTGCGTTTGCCATGATAATGGCTGATTTATTTGGAGTGTTGATGGTAACTTTTTTATTTTCCCTTGGTGTTGTTACGCCATTAATAAATCAGGAAGTAACCACATATATCGAAAGTGCTAAGGCAAAACCAAAAGATGAGCCTAATCTCAGTAGTTATCAGGAAGTGGCCAGACTAAATGGAATTTTTATAAATGACAATGCCTTTAAATTTGAATTTATTTATAAGAACAATGATACAAAAATCACGCTTAATCAGGTTGATAAGATTAAAGATTTATTGAATAAGTATCAGCCCAAAGTTCTTGAGGTAAAAATTGATGGGCGTATTGATAGTATGATTTTGCAAAAAATTATTCTTGATACCAGTGAGCTTGAAATTATTATGGTGCAGGTGAATGATGCATTATAAGAAAAAACGTTTGTACTTTTATGGGGCTATGTCTGTTGTAATATTTTTAATGGTCATTTTTATTCTTGTTGATCAAAAGAGAGTAAATGATAACAGGAAAACAAATGTTGCAGATAAATCTATGGTTTTATTGAAGAATAATAAAAACAGAAAAAAACAATCATCAAAATCCTTAATCAGAATCAAACAAATGAATCAGGATGATGTTAATAAAAAGGACAAGCTAAATCATAAAGTTGTTAAGCATATAAATGTAACCAAATATAGAGCCCTTTTATCGGGGCGCAGGCTGGAAAATAAAACAAATGTGCCAAGGTTGAGAGGGCACTTTTCTTTGCCAGTAGTACGATTTATATACTTGTTACAGTCTGATGGTGCAAAGCTGGTTGTTTACGATCGCAATAAAAAAAAGCTATTAGGGCAGTTAAAACAAAATGGCCTTAGCAAGGATGTAGATGTTACTGGTATGTCGGTCAGAACCCGACAAATAACCAGGGATTTGTCAAGTGAACAGAGGCGTGCATACAACCACATAGTAAAAACTCATTTTGGAAGTGTGTTACCAGAGTATTTGATGATGCTTCCAAAGGAACTTGATGCAAGGTTTTGGGGAACATTAACAGAATTGTTACGTTACAGAGGTATTGCTTTAATGACAGTCGATTTAATAGATGTTAATTATATAGAACACGATAGTCAATTGTATATAAAAGTGAACCATGTGTTCGTTAAAGGAAAAAAAATTAATATTAATGTAACAACTCGTTTTATATAGAACTGTTTGTAATCCAGGACACGAATCCAATGAAGAAGTATTTATTTGTTTTATGTGTTTTAACCTTTCTTCCTTTTACTGTATATCCAAACAATATAGATAAACAGGAAACCATTAGTTTGATAAAACAAATTTCTCGTGAATATGGTGTGGATTATCGTTTAATTTACTGTGTAATTAAAGTGGAATCCAATTTTAATCCCTATGCTATTTCACACAAGGGGGCACAGGGTTTAATGCAAATAATGCCGGGAACACAAAAAGAACTAGGTATAACACAACCCTTTTCTAAATATCAGAATATAAAAGGTGGTGTTGTCTATCTGGTTAAGCAGATCAGGCGATTTGGTGTGCGAAAAGGTTTGTGGGCATATAATGCTGGTCCTTCTCGAGTGCTGAAAAAACAAGTACCAAAGACAACAAAACTATATGCTAATAATATTATCCGTCATTACTGGAGACTTTATGCGAGGGGATAACCATGTTTAGGTACTTGTCAGTTATTTTTTTATTTTGGTCGATTCAGGCTGTTGCTGATAATGATTTCTATCTTGATAGTGCATTAATGCAGGAACAACGGTTTTTGTCTGAGTATGAACAGTGGCAACAGGCTTACCAGCGTTACAAAGAGTACATTACTTCTATGAAATATTTAAGAGGCAGTAACCAGACGGAACAGGAATTTTACCGGCTTGAAGGCGTTCGTTACGAAGCTGAGTTGTTTCTTGCCAGTTCTTATCGATTAAAAGCCTATTATGATGATTTAAACACCATAACTCAACAGATAGCAAGACCACAACCTATGAGTAGTGAAAATTTATCCAAATGGCGTCATTGGCATAACAGTTCATTAAAGTTGTTAAGGTGTATACCAGAAGTAATAAAAAATAATAATAAAGACTATGCGGTTGTTTTAATCCTGATGAACAGAATTGCACAGTCAATTAACTCCGAAACAATTAACCGATATGAGAAACTTAAAGTGGCATCGTACGTATTTAGGATTAAAAGAGAGCTAAAAAATCAGAAAAGTTATTTAGAAAACTGGTCCTCAGACATAAGAAAGCAAATTAAATTATAAATTGGCATTTGTTCGATAATATAACTTATAACGATAATTAACTAAGGAGCATATTATGCAGGCAGTACTTATATTACTTTTTTCGATAGGCATGGTTTTGTTTGGTTTAAGTCAACTTGATATTACTAATGATGTGCCTGTTAATTCAACGGTTACAACTCAAGATATTATTAGTCAGGAAGATTCTGAAATGAGGAAAGTTCAAACTGATAATGTTGTTCCCGTGAGTCAGTCAAACTCAACAGATAAAAAAAAGGAAAATCAGGTGTCCTCAGAACAGGCATTGTCATTTGCTAATATGAATGAACCAGTAGAACCCCCTCTTGATATGGTTCTTACTCAACAGGTTTTAGAGGGAACCAGTCAACCGTCAACTATTGATCGGGTTCAGAATGAAACACAAAACCTTCAATCACAGGATCAGAAAATCCTTAAAAAGGAGCCGGGGTATAAAAACAAACGTTCTCTGGACGAGGTTCTTTCAGTTAATACTGAAACAAATCAATTGTTTAGAGAATATGAATCCATTAGGTCAATGTATTAATAAGGAGTTGAAAATGACAAACACAATAAACAATCAGGCATTTTACATTATAACATTTACTCTGTTTTTATTGCAGAGTTCTGTAGCTTACTCTGACACCTATTTTCAGCTATACCATCAGGATCATAACAAGGCTGTTAATGAGTTGGTTAAAACCTGGGCCAATAATGGGTCAAATGAAGATATGGCACGAGCCACTATGAAGATCATAAAGTTTGAAACATCAATGATAACAGAATCAAAAACGCTTAACAGGTCAGATTTGGTTCTTCATCTGGCAAATGATGATTTGGGCAGTGGTGGGTTTGAAATGACCTCCAGTTATGACTTCCCTGTATTCGCATATCGTGTTTTTAAACATAAGGTTATGCAGATTACAAATTTTAAGCCCGACATTAAGGCTCTTTTTTATAAACAACAATTTGAAATCTATGAACGATAACAGTGAGGAGAAATAGCATGAATTTACACTTAATCCATTACTCTACAGCCTTGTTTATAGTGTTATTGCTACAAGGATGTATTCCCTCTTATCAGGATATTCTGGTCAATTCTGATACTGAACATAAAAAAATCAATCAGGGCATTATTCAGGTGGGTTATAAGAATTCTTCCCCTCTTGCTGGGTTACAAAAAGATATTGAGGAGGTTGTTTCTAACCAGTCTTTTTCTGAAATGAGTTATCAGACAATGTTCCTTGAAAATCTGGTTAATCAGTATGGGAGTCATGATGGCCGGTTTGAGCAGGCAGTTTATTGTGCTTTAGCTATTTCGTATCTAGAGCAGGGTAAACGCTCAGATTTTTTACGTACGGCAGAGCTTTTATCTACCTATCTGACTGATAAAACATATCTGACACCGGAGATGCAATATGTGATGGATATCTACCAGGTTATGTCAGACACCGGTGTTGAGTATAAAGGTATAGGTCGTGATAAAAAGATGCAACAAGTAATTAATGATCTGATCCAGTTATAGGGGCTTATCATGAAGGACTCAGAAATAGCACTAATAGGACCTTTAGTTATTATGGGAGCTGTTTTTTTTGCATTCTTTGTATTTTATGTAGTTATGGGTGGGAGGCATAATAGTTTATCTTACAAAACGACTTCTTATAACCCAGCTTATTATAAGGTACGAAAACGAGTTAATTATGAATCTGACTCACCAAAGCAGGTTGTCACTAAAGCAGTTACTAAACGGGATGTCAAAAATCAAAAGCTTACTATTGCCTCAATTCTGGATGAAGGTGATAGAGTTCTGGAACAAATTGGAGAGGAATAATGAAAACAGCAGTAAAATCAAAAATGAGTTTGCCGGACATACTGATTCTGCTTATGGCTATAAGTGTTCTATATTACGGGCTTTATGGTTTACAGGATAAGTTGTTGCTCATTTTTTATAGTTTGTGGGATAAGGTCGGTGTGGTAATAGTTGGCCTGTTGCCTTTAACATTTTTATTGGCCACCATTCCTGTTTACTGGTTGCTAAATCAGGATAAGAATAATACCCATATTATTCTGTTATTACAGATCATAAGCTTTGCTGCACCATCATTAGGTTTAGAAGGCACTGTCCTGGGAGCAATGGAGGCTACATCAGCTTTTAGTATGCCAAAAGGAGTTGAGCAATTATTAAACACTGTGGTAGAACTGCAAAGGGGGCTGTCAGTTGCTTTACTTAGTACAGCCTGGGGTACATTACTGTCTATTCCCAGTGGCATAATGTTGATTTTGTTAAAATCAGGCAATAAACCTACTGAAGAATCAGCTTATGAAATAAATAATACTACCACTTCAGAAAATACTAGCAGCAGTATTGAATCTGAAGCGAATACTCAAACGGTTGAACTTAAAACGCCAAAAAATCGTGATTTAGAAGTATTTATGCCTGCGGGGAAAAGCAATACTAATCCGAATACAGTAAAAGACAATTCACCTGAAATCACTCCAGATGATGTTATAAATACCTTATCCAGCCTGGGGATACAGGGTGTAAAGCCTATAAAGAGTAATAATTAAAAAGGGTATTCTTATGTGCCAGCAACAATTTAACTTTCAGATCCCTGATGGGACTAAAATTAAGCAAATTATTGACTTGAAAGATGAAATTGCCTTTTATCTTGGAGTTGATTATGTTGATATCAGAAAAAACGGCGATCCCAGAAACTTTACTCTCGAACTGGGACGAGGTAATAGTAATCGAACCTTGTTTGAAGCATTATCTGATTCACCTGAAGGTGTAGATGATAAGTTGTTAATTAATCCCGGGTTTGATAATAAAGGTGATGATTTCACGCTTGATCTCATACAAGCTCCACATTTATTAATAGGTGGTACTACCAGTAGTGGTAAATCAAGTTTATTACATAATCTGATCATCAGTTTGATCAGTCGCTATCATTCTGGCCATGTAAAATTGGCAATGATTGATCCGAAACAAGTGGAGTTATCTCTCTATAAAGATATTCCACATCTCTTTGGAAATATCTCATATCAGATGGATGATATAATGTCA
>JALWML010000013.1 GCA_027083915.1 Lysobacterales bacterium
GTAACTACATTATATCAAATTGGGTGCAGAATCAGGTCATTTATTCAAATCCTTTTTTGTTAACGGGACAGTAGTGAAATTAGATACACTTTTCACTACCAGTTATTGAAAAATGTTTAAAAAAATAAAGATTTATTGAGGAGATAAAAATGAGAATTGATATGTTAAATAACATACTGAATGAACTAAATAGTTCTTCAGCTGATGTGGAAGCATCTGCAATTATTTCAACTGATGGGTTGATAATGGCATCACAATTGCCTTCAAGTATTGATGAGGATAGGATGGGTGCGATGAGTGCTGCAATGTTATCTTTAGGTGATAGGACAGCACAAGAATTAGAGCGTGGGAATTTAGATCAGGTTCTCATCAAAGGAGGTAATGGTTATGTTTTGATGGTAAAAGCAGGTGAAGATGCTGTTTTGACGGTTATGGCAAAAGCTAATGCTAAATTGGGTTTGATTTTTTTAGATGTTAAACGCGCGGCCAAAAAGACGGCTGAGTTAATTTAATTCAATACTTCTAAAAGGAGAAAATTATGGCTAGCATGAATTTAATGGTCTGTCCTCATGATACAGCGGGAGATCCGCTTAAATGGTTCGAATTTGCGTTATATTTAACCAAGTATTGTAAAACCAGTACCACTTATTATAAGTGTTTAGACTTTATTGAGTTTCACGAGAAAATGCCAACTGCTGATATGGCATATGCCAATCCACAAGACTCCTTGGATTTGATTGAGAATCATAATTTTGTACCTCTAGCGCATTCAACAAACTTGTACGATGAGATTGTCTTTATCGCTAATAATGATGTTGATGCCAGTTCTCTTGATGTGCTCAATGGCAGTGAGTGTATTAGTTGTAATGGCATGATGGTCACGAGAGTTGGCATTAAAGCTCTGCTTGAAAAAGATATAAAACCCAGTAAAATTTATTCTAAAGCAAACTGGATGGCGGTTGTAAAAGCTGTAAGTCAGGGAGAGAAGCCTTACGGTTTTGTCTATAAAGATTTTTATGATGGACTAAATAAACTCAGTAAAAGTATGATAACCAAAATTGCCGAGACAAGCGAGAAAAGTATTTTTCATTCTGTTTTTGTTAAAAGCAAGCATTTGGATAAGGCTGCAAAATTGACTGAGATACTAACTGAAGCACATAATGATGAAAAAGGACGGTTTGTGTTAGATAGTATTAATGTTGAAAAGTTTATTGCTGTTACCAAGGACGAAGTTCTAGGTTTTCAAGACTTGCTCTCATTGGGTTCAGAATTTCTTGAATAAAAGGAGAGTTTTGCACATCTGGTTCAATGAACTGTGCAATAGCCTCTATTTGTTGCGTTTAAAAATATGGCTTAATAATCTTGAAAATAGCTTTGAGGAAGATTTCTCTTGTGCTTTAATGGCAGGATACTGAGAAGTATCATCATGAGTTTTGAGAACCTCTGCGTAGCCTAAGGCATTCATCGCGGTATACAAGGAAAAAACATAACGTTGTGGAATTTTTAATAAGTTTGCTGTTTCAATAAGAGAAATTCTTTGTCTTGACCAAACCGCTGCAATTGGTATGGCGTGACGAAATATTTTAAGCTGAGAAAAATTTGGCCAAACTGACATGGCTACAGGCTTGGTTAAACTCGTATCCTCTGGAAGTCTTCCTTTGCTTGTTCTTATGCACGTATCCCAGACAAAACTAGTTGCATTTACTGAGTTATCTTTTAGAGCTTTAATGTATTTATTTACTTCTATACTCACGGTATTAATAAGAGGGGTTGTTTGCAAGAGTTTAAGTTTGTTTTCCTCGATATTATGATTGAGAGAATTATCTTTATAGTTGTAGTTTATAATTC
>JALWML010000014.1 GCA_027083915.1 Lysobacterales bacterium
CTATTAAGCTCTGCTCAGACCAATGTAAGTGGCAATCAATCGGGCATCTGGAGTCTTGCTAATTCACCTTACCTCGTAACAAATGATGTCACAGTTCCTGCTGGGCAATCCCTGGTAATTGAGCCAGGTGTAGAGGTTCGATTTCAGGGCTATTATAAATTTAACGTTTTTGGAAACCTAACAGCGGTTGGTACTGCAAATGCAACAATACTTTTTACCGCAGAAAATACAGTAACTGGTTGGAAAGGTTTGCGAGTAGATTCTAATGATTTGATTCACCTAAAAAATTGCCGTATTGAATTCGGTCATTCATCAGGAGATTACCCCGATACCCATGGTGGCGGCATGGCATTATTATCATCAAATGCGGTTGTGGAAGATTGTGTCTTTGCCGATAACTCTACAGGTGAAAATGGCATGGGTGGTGCCGTTTATGCCATTAATGCAAGCAATCAAACGCAGTTTATCAATACCACATTTATCCGCAACAATGCTTTTGGTGAAGGTGGAGCACTAAAATTCACTAGCGGTACTGAAGTTGGGATTATTAATAATACCTTTATTCAAAATTATTGCAGTTATGGTGGTGGAGCTATATCTTTTTATTCGACTTATGAAGCGGTGATAAAGGGCAATGTTTTTATTGATAATTACACTAATTTTTCTAATGGTGGAGCCATTCAAACTTTAGGAATAGGCACTCGGTTATTTTTTTCCAACAATACATTTACCCATAATACAGCACCTGGTGGTGATGGTGGCGCAATAAGCTTAAATTACGCCAGTGCTTATTTTGTTAATACCATTATTTATCAAAATGATGGTGCCTTTAGTGATGACTTAAATATTGGTATTGGAAGTAGTGCAGAAATTTACTATTCAAATATGCCAATGCCAGCAACAGCAACGGGTCATCATAATATAAACCAAGACCCCTTATTTACCGATGTCATTAATTATGATGTGAGTCTTACTGAGACATCTTCATGCATAGACAGCGGAATTGCCTACCTCGAAGCTGGAGGATCTGTACTTGTTGATATGAACTCATCTCAATACGCTGGAGTAGCACCAGATATGGGCGCAATAGAAAACACTACAAATCCTGACGTGCTTTTTGAAAGTGGATTTGAGTAAAGTACAGCAATAATTCATCAACACCTTGTGTGGAATTGATACATAGACTAATATCGCTTTTGAGTTTATGATACATACAAAGTGAATGACATGACAAACAAGAATTATTTATGGAGTGGCGACGACAACCAAAGTATTGATGCCGAATTGATGGATTTTATGGCGGGTGCTGATATTGAGTTGGATAAGCATTTATTTGTTTATGACATCATAGCCTCTCAAGCACATATTGGCGGTTTAAAAACCATAGGTATTTTGACTGTTGATGAATACAAAAAACTTTATGATTGCATGGGTGAGCTTAAAGAGTTGTACCAAAAAGGTGAGTTTGTTTTAGATAACTCTTATGAAGATGGTCATTCTGCCATTGAATTTTACCTCACCGAAAAACTCGGTGATTTGGGTAAAAAAGCCCACACAGGACGATCTCGAAACGACCAAGTATTGACTTGTTCGCGTTTATTTCAAAAACATAATTTACAACAAATTCAAGATTTATGTAAAACATTAGTTGCTACGGTTTTGGATTTAGCGCAGCAACACACACAAACCGCCATGCCAGGTTATACACACTTGCAACGTGCCATGCCAAATACAGTCGCCTCATGGTTGGCTGGATTTGCAGAAAGTTTAACAGACGATACTTACTTGTTAAATTCAACCATCAATTATATCGACTGCTGTCCATTGGGAACTGCCG
>JALWML010000015.1 GCA_027083915.1 Lysobacterales bacterium
CAAACCATTTGACTTGACTGAAGTATTTCACCAACAGTCAACCTGGTCAGTGATTAAAGACTATACGCGTGCAGGATTTGATCATATTTTGCCTAAAGGACTTGATCATATATTGTTTATTTTGGGTATATTCCTGCTCAGTATAAAACTTCGTCCTTTATTGTTACAAGTCACTATGTTTACGGTGGCACACTCAATAACACTAAGTTTAGCTATGTTAAATATAATTAATATACCTTCAAACATTGTCGAACCATTAATTGCTTTATCCATAGCTTTTATTGCCTTTGAGAACATAGCAACAAAAGAAATCAAGCCAAGTCGTCTGGTCGTTGTCTTTTTATTTGGTTTATTACATGGAATGGGTTTTGCCAGCATGTTAGCAGATTTTGGCATGCCAAAAAACTCCTTTGCTACCGCATTAATTAGTTTTAATGTCGGTGTCGAATTAGGTCAATTAACCATTATTGCCCTAGCATTTGCATTGGTCGGTTATTGGTTTAGGGATAAAACGTGGTATAGAAAAGTTATAGTAATTCCAGCATCATTGATTATTGGGATAATAGGACTGTATTGGACTTATGATAGAGTTGTGTTTTAGATACTGTCTGCAATTTTAGATAATATCATGTCTTTAAAGTCACGTGCTATTCCTAAATGTCCGCCATCATAAGGTATAAAATTGATATTTTTACTGTGGTTTCTTAATTTCTTTATGGCATATTGTGCACTTTCGAAACTTAACACCGTATCCTTTTTGCCATGAAATGCCAATACATGACAGCTATTATCCATACTAATTTGAGAAGGAATCATATCAGGTTTTAACATACCTGATATTGGAATGAGTAAATCGTAAGTTTCGCAGTTTGTTAATACAGAGTAATAAGATAAAACAGCACCACCAGAGAAACCTAAAAGTATGGGTTTATTGGATGTAGGGTATTTGGACTGCAAGTTAGTAGCTAATTTTGCAATCGATGCGCTGTAATTAGCTAATTCCTGAATACCATAAGGCCAATAATTATTTGGCGCTTCAACAAGGACAATTCGAGATGGGATAGTTAAATCTTTTAAGGTGTATTTATAAAAATTACTGTAAGTATCACCATTGCCATGCAAGGCAATAATTAATGGAAGTCCATCAGACTTGCTTGCACCCTGAGTATATTCAAGGTGATATTTTAACTCAAGTTTATTATCGGCATCAACAAAGGTTGGAGTTCGTGTCCACTAATATAAGCCAAATAAAACGACAAGAATTAATAAACCCTTTTTTTCCATAATATGCACTCTAAAGTTTAGATACACATGCTCTAACGATTATAATTAATTTAAGTTGACATTATGCTAGTAAAAACATGAAAAACCATATACCTTTGCCTTATATCAGTGACTATTCTAATGAGCAAATGATAGATAAGTCTTATTATTTTAATCAAATGATACAAAAAAGAAGAACAGTTAGGGATTTTTCAGATAAGCCAATCGATAAAACGATTATAGAAAATTGCATAAAGGCAGCTGCCTCTGCACCAAGTGGTGCGCATCAGCAGCCGTGGCATTTCGTTGCTATTAGTAATCAAGAAATCAAATCAAAAATAAGACAAGCCGCGGAAGCAGAAGAAAAAGAATTTTATCAACACCGAGCCAGTGACGAATGGCTCAAAGCACTAGAACCGTTAGGAACAGACACAAACAAACCTTTTTTAGAAGAAGCCCCGTGGCTGATAGCTGTTTTTGCTCAGCGTTATGGAATTGATGCCCAAGGCAATCGAGTTAAGCATTATTATACACCAGAATCTGTTGGTATTGCATGTGGTATATTAATCACA
>JALWML010000016.1:0-877 GCA_027083915.1 Lysobacterales bacterium
TTGAAATTGTTTTTGAAATCCATGACTGTGCCGCAATATTGGCATATCAAGTTTTTACTGCGTGTGGTGTTGCCCAAAATCGCTAAAGGCGCTTGGCATTTTTTACAGTTGATGGAATTAATTTTCATGTCTAATCTCATAGGCATCCAACCATTTACCTTGTTGGCAATAAATGCGGTTGTTTTCAAAGGATAAAATGACTAACTCTGCGGATTGGTTGCTTAAGTAAGTTTGTCTGTACTTACCGTTGAGAGCTCTTTTTTGCGTGACTAACCATTGTTTGTCTAATAATTCTATTTGTGAATTGGGTAATAATGAGCTCCAGTTTAGTTTTTCTTTAAGCGTGATGAGAGTGGGTTGAACAAGGGCAATATCTTCATCTTCAATCATTAAGCAAAACTCATTACCGAGGTTATCTTTAAGCAAATAATCCAACCGAGCACCTTCGTCGTGTGGGTTTTGTGTGAATTTTAATGCGATGAATGCTTCTGTCTTAATATAAAATGGTTTGTTGAGTTGGATTAACGAATGCTCTTTTTTTGTTTCAGGCTCAAGCATAAAAGATGACGAACAAAAACCACATGTAATCAGTGTTTGTTCGGGATTTTCTATTGTCGCTCCGCACTGTGGGCATTTTACTTTCATTATTCCCACCTTTCGATTAAACGAATTTCATCGCCCTTTTCCTGTGAATAGGTTTTTGCTAACAATTTGAGCACGATACTTCTGCCTTGTTCGCTAGAGGTGGCGATTAAGTGTGACTGTTTAAATTCGGGCAATTGTTTTTTCCATTGGTTTAAAAACACTTCTGCACTTTTTTTATTCATACCAAAAACAGCAGGTACTGGATAAATGTCGTTGATTGTTGGATTTTTGG
>JALWML010000016.1:887-1831 GCA_027083915.1 Lysobacterales bacterium
CCTCTAATAATTGACTCAAGGCCTCAAGAAAAATCTCATTGTTCTTGTGGGTGTAGTTGGCAAGTGAAAAGCGAAAATACCCTTCATCTACTTCTGTGATTGTTAAACCAGGTTTTATGTTCTTTTTGTCGGTTTGCATCAAGTCTAATTGATGAAGAGTCTCTAAAACCACCCTCGCAAATAACTGACTGTACAGTTGAGGGTTTAGACCCACAATAGCTCGCGAGTTAATAAGTTTATTCATAAACAAAGAGCCTGCCGTAATCACTCCTGTGGTACTCAACACAGGGACAAGGCCAGCTAAACCCGTGATTGATAAGGCGATAGGTGCAAAAATCAGCGATGCCAAGGACAATCTTTTGTATTTTTTATAACGTTGACTAAGTTTTGAGTCTAGTTTGGCAATATAGCGTGATAAATTGTCTGCTTTGCTTTTGCCAAAGTCAATTTGCAAGCCTGTTTTTAAACGGTGGTGGGTGACTTTTTCCAAAGCATTTTGCCACCGTGCTTGTAGGTTGAAGATGTCATCATTTAACCTTTGCGACATAATTTGATTGGATGTGCTGATGATGTTTTGTTCGGGTTTGAGTTTATCGACCAATGTTAATCGTTGAATGCCTGATTCAATTTTTAACTCATTGGCATGTAAGCCAGCAAATGTTTTGAAACGTTTATGTAAGTCATTAAAGATGTATTTGTTATAAGCACTATCCGCTGCAACGGCAACAATATGCCAGATACTTGAGGTTTTCATCTTATCATTTGTGTCAATGCGAATGGCACGTCCACGTATTTGGTTGGAAGTCACATAAGCACCTGTTTGGGTTGCCATGATTAGGGCATTGACGTGAGGCGCATCCCAGCCTTCTCCTAAGAGTGAGCGTGTTCCAATAATGATTAGAATAGTGCCTTTTTTGTGTAATTCGGTAAAGGCGGCAGATAAT
>JALWML010000017.1 GCA_027083915.1 Lysobacterales bacterium
ATGAATTGGAGCAGCTCCGCGCCATCGTGGTAATAATGAGGCATGAATATTCCAACAAGCAATCGTAGGGATATCCAAAACCACTTGTGGCAGAATTAACCCATAAGCCACAACGACTAACAAATCAGGCTTTAATCCACGCAATTCTTCAATCGCTTCTTCATCACGCAAGGAAACGGGTTGATAAACCTGAATATTATTATCCAAAGCACATTGCTTTACTGCAGAAAACTGCACTTTTCTGCCACGTCCAACACCTCGGTCAGGTTGTGTATAAACAGCCACTACTTCATAATTGTCATCTTTATTCTCGATTAACTTTTTTAAAGGTGCAACGGAAAATTCAGGGGTTCCACAAAAGACTATTCTCATGATTTATTCTCCACAATCGGCAAGGACAATTGAATGGATTCAATAATGCCCTCATCATAAAATATGCGTTTGTATTCGGCACGAGATACGGAAATATAACGGTCATTACCCCCTATTTCCACTTGAGCACCAGATTTTACGGCACGTCCTGCCTCATCCACACGAACAACCATAGTGGCTTTTGCCCCCGAATGGCAAATGGTTTTGAGTTCCACCAAATGATCTGCCCACGCCAATAAATATTGACTACCAGTAAACAACTCACCTTGAAAGTCCGTTCGCAAGCCATAAGCCAAAACAGGGATATTTAATTGATCAACCACTTCAGTAATTTGATACACCTGATCTTTACTTAAAAACTGTGCTTCATCGACTAAAACACAGTGAATATTGTGTTCTTCATGGTATTTATTAACCAAATTTAGCAAATTCTCTTTTTCAGAAAAAATCACAGAAGGCGAATCAATACCAATACGCGAAGTTACTTTTCCCACACCAAATCGGTTATCAAAAGCAGGCGAAAGAATCAGCGTATTCATGCCGCGCTCACGGTAATTGTAACTGGATTGCAATAAATGCGTAGTTTTGCCCGCGTTCATTGCCGAATAATAAAAATACAGTTTTGCCATAGAAAAGAGGTTTATGGATTAAAAAGAGTCTATTTTAACAGTATTCTTATCTTTTGGGTTTTTAAAAGAACAAGACAATAAAAAAAGGCTATTAAATTTCTTTAATAGCCTTTTTCATGTCTACAGTGTTTTATCTATAAATATTAAATTGAGCACGACAGCCGTTATTGACCCAGACTTCGTGGCGGTTATAGCCCCAGTTTCCTGCACAACTACTTTTGGAAAGCTGCTTTTTAATGGTTATTTTTGCTCCTTGTGGAATCGCACAAGCATTTCTTTTTAGGTTGCGCGAAGAACAAATGAGTGTATTGTTTTGCTGAGTGCCAAAACCATTAGTTCCATTGTTGTAAGGACCATTATTTCCATATCCGTTGTTGCCATTGTTATATGGACCGTTATTTCCATAACCATTATTACCATTGTTATGGTGTCCATTATTGTAACCATGATTTCTGCCATCAATATAAAGCTCAAATGTGGCACGACAACCATTGGTTACCCAGATTCCATTGCGGTCAAATCCCCAGTTTCCACGACACGGTGAGCGTGACTTTTGGCGCTTTAGACGTACTCCGCCAGAGGTGTCAGCATTACAGTACCGTCTTTGCATGTTTCGAGAAGAACAAGAAATCACATTGTTGCGACTTCCATAACCATTATTGCCATAATTTTGGTAAGGTATGAGCTTAAACTTTGCACGACAGCCGTTATTAACCCAAATGCCTTGGCGATCATAACCCCAGTTTCCATTACAGCTAGCGCGTGAAAGTTGGCGAATAAACTCCACGCCTCCACGTCTGTCGGCAGGACATCATTGGAACCGACCA
>JALWML010000018.1 GCA_027083915.1 Lysobacterales bacterium
TTGTTGACACTAATTTTTTTGTGTTTTGCTAGTGACTTTAATCTGTTGTATTTTTCATCGGGTATTCTTAATGTTTTTTCGCAATAGATCAAGTCGATTGACTAGCATTACTGTTTATACATACATTCTAAACATCGAGTTTCTATGATGTAAATTAAGTTGACTTTAAATTATTTAGTAACTACAATGCAATTATGACTGATTTAATATTTGAATGGAATGAAGATAAAAACAGAAGTAATCAAAGGAAACATGGTGTTTCATTTGAAGAAGCTAAAACGGTGTTTTTTGATGATTTAGCTCGATTGATACATGATCCAGATCATTCCATTGGTGAAGAACGGTTTATTTTGATGGGTTTGAGTGAAAAATATCGTTTACTAACAGTTTGTCATTGTGAAAGAAACGGTGATACCATAAGAATAATTTCAGCACGAAAAGCAGATAAATTTGAAACAAAACAATACGAAGGTGACTATTATGCGTGACAATTATGATTTTTCAGACTCAATTAAAAATCCTTATACTAAAAGGTTAAAAAAACAGATTACCATTCGTATTGAAGAAGATACCATTACATATTTTAAGCAAATGGCAGAAGAAAAAGGCGTACCTTATCAGAGCTTAATTAACTTGTATCTAAGGGATTGCGCTACAAAACACAGAGAAATTGAAGTTGTTTGGCGTTGAGTTTGATTACGTAAAAATCCTTATATTTCATAGCTTAAAAAATCAACCATTTCTAAATTGTTTGGTAGAACCAAATCTACTATAATCCAGTATTACCTTTAACAAAAACCAAATGACTAAACCTTTTGCTCCATCGTGTGAACGTAATCAAGCAGTGATTTTAGATGCGTTGCAATCCATTATTACAGTTGACGACAAGCATTTGCTCGAAATTGGTTCTGGGACAGGGCAGCATGCTGTGTTTATGGCAGCACATTTTCCTCATTTGAACTGGCATACCTCTGACTTAAAAGAGAATCACGTTGGTATCAAAATGTGGCTTGATGAAGCAAAGCTTGAAAATATTTCGGAGCCTATTGTCTACGAATCAGGTAAAAGTGATTTTCCTGATATTGATGTGGATATTGTCTTTACCACTAATACCATACATATCATGTCTTGGCAAAATGTTAAAAACTTAATGAAACAGTTGGGTGAAAACCTCAAGACAGGTGCAAAAATAATTATCTATGGGCCATTTAATTACAAGGGACAATTTACATCAGAATCCAATGCACAATTTGATGTATGGTTAAAACAACAAGAACCTCACAGAGGTATTAGAAATTTTGAAGAGATAGTGCAATTGATGGCTGATGTTGGTATTGATTTAAAACAAGATATCGAAATGCCTGCTAACAATAGAATTTTGTATTTTGTAAAAGAATGATTTGCTTGGGTTTCTAAGATCAAAAACACTTATCGCGCAGCTGCGCAGCGAGCACAGAGAGAAATCAAGAGTAAAAGCGTATTGGGAAGGACACAAAGAAGTCACAAAAATTGCAAAATTAATAAAAAAATTCCGTCATTGCGAGAAGCATAGTGACGCGGCAATCTATATTACATCACGTTATAAACACAGCCATTAAACTTGGCAAACTGCTTTAATTTGGTTTCAATTCTTCCTTCAACTGTTTCTTTTTTAACTCTTTTTTCATAATGAATTGAGTTAATGATCAATTGTTTGTTTTTTCTATCGGCTTTGCAATCAACTCGGGCTATGGGTGTGTGTCCTTTGAAAATGGGCAGGCTGAAGTAGCCGTACTTTCTTTTGGCTGTAGGAACGTAGCATTCGATTTGGTAGTTGTAATTGAATAG
>JALWML010000019.1 GCA_027083915.1 Lysobacterales bacterium
GTGGTGTATTGGGTTTAGAAACCTTGTTTAGAGATACTTCTTTTTCTATGAAAGGCATGACGATTAATCCCTTTAGTTTACTTATTGGATTGGTTGCTTTTACTGTGTTATGGATTGGTCATTATAAATTTATCGAAAAAGCTTTAGTCACTTTGGTCGTATTAATGTCTTTGGCTTTTGTGATTACAGCTTTAATCACAACTCCCAATCTATTAGCTGTCTTCAAAGGTTTATTAATACCTTCATTTCCACAAGGGAGCTTATTTATTATTATCGGCTTAATTGGTACGACAGTTGTACCGTACAATTTATTTCTTCATGCTTCATTGGTACAAGAAAAATGGTCAGGAGAAAATGATTTAGCCAAGGCAAGACATGATACCTTTATCTCAATACTTGGAGGTGGAATTGTTTCAATTGCAATTATGATTAGCGCTGCGGCAATTAATGGTAACGATGTTCATAATGCAGCGGATCTTGCTCGAGGTTTAGAACCTTTATTTGGCAGTTACGCCAAATATTTGTTAGCTATTGGTTTGTTTTCGGCTGGTATTACCTCTGCCATAACAGCACCATTGGCAGCAGCTTACGTGGCTTCAGGTTGTTTTAATTGGTCCAAAGACCTAAAGTCTTATAAATTTCGATTTGTCTGGATAATTATTTTGATTCTGGGCGTGATTTTTTCGTCAATTGGTTTTAAGTCTATAGAAGTTATCAAATTTGCACAAATTGCCAACGGTTTACTCCTACCATTAATCGCACTATTCTTAGTTTGGGTAATGAATAATAAATCTCTTCTTGGTAGTCACATTAATTCCAAAATGCAAAATATTCTTGGCTTATTTATTCTTCTTGTTACCATTGGACTTGCTGTTAAATCTCTTGGGAAAGTCTTTAATCTTTTCTAAAAAAAATCCCCACTTTCGTGGGGATTTCCTCCTCTCTCTCTTTATTGCATTTTAATAAAGGTCACACCTTATTAAAATGCTTAGTGTTTACTTCTTATTATTAAAACTTCTTAGTAAACTGTACAGCAACTCTTCTGCCTTGATTAACAAAATTATATTTTGCAATCGCCCCAAAAGTGGAACCTGATAATGGTGCATCACCACCAAAAAGAATAACATCTTCATCGGTTAAGTTTTCACCCAATATCGCCACATCCCATCCATTAGTCGGATTTGACAATCCAACACGCAAGTTCAAGGTTTGATAAGCTGGCTGAATCAAAGCTGGATCTAAACTAGCAGAAGCATGGTAATCATCCGTAAAGAACATGCTGAAAGTTGTATCTAACTCCATCCCTCCAGATAATTCCATGTTATGGTGTGCACTAAATGTCCCTTGATAATCAGACGCCAATTGATTGGTTTGACCAGAATAATCACAAAACCCATCGGCTGCTTGTGGACCATTTGGCGCTTGACCAAAGTTACATCGACCATTGGTATAATCTTTAAACTCAAAATCTGTAAAGGCTAGAGAACCTGTTAATGTTAAATTATTTGTCGCTTGCCATCTACCATCTAACTCTAAACCTTTAACATCAGCTTTGGCTGCATTACCCACATTAAACCCAAGTGTTCCATCAAAAATAGATACTTGCAGGTCTTTATACTTGGTATAGTAAGCAGCAAAATTTAATTCAGCAGCTCCATCTAATAAACTCATTTTCCCACCAAATTCAAAACTTGTGGCTTTTTCACTGTCAAATTCAAAAGCATCTTCTGAAGTTGCTGAAGCTCCTTTATTGTTGGCTCTAAAATCAAAACCACCTGACTTACTGCCCTGTACGGCACTAACATATAACATGGTGTCATCAGAAACATCCCAGTAAAGTTTTACATCAGGTGTAAAAGTAGTATCAGAAATTCGACCAGCAATTGGATGCGTACCAAGACGAGATGAAATGGTTGGATCAATGATATTAAGAACATTTGAAGAACCAATATCAAATACTAAACCATAAAAGTCCGCAGCAATGGCTTGTGCTGGAGATAATGGACTTCCATCTAACTGTGTAATGGTTAAATTTTTTGTTCCATTTTTAGTCTCATGCGTTAATCGACCGCCAATTTGTAATGTCATGGTGTCTGTAATGTCCCAATCCACTTGCCCAAATGCCGAAGCTATTGAACTATTAACTAAAGCATCACGAGGAGCAGCAGTATTGGCAAACAAACTACCCAAACCTGGACTTGCTCCATTTAATAAAGGTATTAAAATAGAATTACTTGCTACTTGTAACTCATCATGAAACTTATGTTCGCTGTCTTGATAAAAAGCACCTACAATATAATTTAATGGACCATCAAGGTTTGATGTTAAACGAATCTCTTGTGAAATTTGATCGTATTCTTCTGATAGCGGTAAGGTAAATATATTGGCTCCTGTAAAATCACAATCACAATTATCGTCGTATTGGAAGTTTGAAACCCCTGTAACAGAGCGCAAAGAATGATCATCCAAATCCCAGTCAAGCGTTAATACGGCTTCAAATTGATCATTATTACTGAAATCGCCATTGGCATGACGCTTACCATCAAGCGTATTATTTAACACCGAGGCATCTTGTCCAAATACGCCAGCAAGAATTTGTGAATAAGTCAGTCCTGTAAATGGACCTGCCGCAGCAGGAGACTCGCCTGTAATTTCAATATTTCTTCCAACTACATCAAACTTTGAAGACTCTAATTTTAAAGTTCCCATCATGGTATCTGTAAAATCAAATTCAAATGTTGTTCTTAATGTGTAATCACTTTGTGCTGGTTCATTACGGTTTAAGGTTAAGTTTTCAACATAGCCATCTAACTCGTGATAGCGTCCTGCAATTCTATAACGAAATCTATCATTAACTGGACCAGATAAGACTAAAGAGGCTTCTGTATCACCAAATGTAAATCCATGACTCAGTGCCACCTCTCCCTCAAATTCATTGGTTGGTCGAGCTGTTGTCATATTTAATGCACCAGCAATTGAGTTTTTACCAAATAAAATAGACTGAGGACCGCGTAAAACCTCTACACGTTGCAAATCAAAGAAAGGGGCTCTGGCTTGTTGCGCTCGACCATGATGAATACCATCAACGTAAACACCGACTGATTGCTCAAAACCTTGATTGTTACCTGAACCAATGCCACGGATAAAAACATTAGTGCCAATACCACTTTCCGCCATGGTGAAATTGGGTACAGAGAATTGTAAATCTGCCATTTTTTCTATGGCTTGTTCTTTTAATAAGTCACCGTCAATTACAGCAACAGAAATTGGTACGTCAGCCAAGGATTGTTCGCGTTGTTGTGCGGTTACAATAATTTCTTCAAGTACAGGGGAATCATCCTGCGCTAGTAACATTGTTGGTGCAAGAATAGCTGAAGCCATTGCCGCCTTAATACAAACGGTAAGTACCGATTTTTTAAATTTCATAATTTCTCCCACTGAGTCATCTACTCATTATTGATTAATAAAGTGAGACCTTTTCACAACACATGGAACGAGTAAAAAAGTTGCAAAAATCTCAAAGTATTTCTTCTTGGTCATAAACTATAGGCAGCATGTTAAGTTGATGCTATTTGTCCCCTATGTATTCCCAATTACAGTATGTTATCATAAAGTTAATATTTTGTTAAGAGTGAAGAATAATATAGTTTTCCACAGTACAATTTTAACGGTATAATTAAGTTATGAAATTCAATATCAACTGTGATTTAGGTGAGGGCATGTCAAATGACAAGGAATTAATGCCTTATATTAATGAATGCAATATTGCTTGTGGCGGTCATTTTGGTAATTTAAATACAATTATTCAGACAATACAATTAGCTAAAAAACACAATGTTTTAGTTGGAGCCCATCCTTCATTTCCTGATAAAGAAAATTTTGGACGCAAAAATATTACAATTTCTGATGTTGACTTAGCACAATCTCTCCATGAACAGATATCTTTGTTTCTCTCTGCTTGTTCACAGTTAGCTATTAAAATGAATCATATTAAATTACATGGAGCACTCTATAATTTGAGCTGTAATGATGCGAAAATTGCTCAACTTGTTTTAGATGTTTATTTGCAATTTGATCATAAATTCAAACTGTTTGTTCCTTATCAATCAGTTATTGCTCAACTTGCACAAAAGAAATTCAAACTTTCTTATGAAGCCTTTATCGATAGGCGTTATAACGATGACTTGAGTCTCGTCAATCGCAAACATAAGAATGCTATAATCAAAAATCTTAAAAATGCATGTAAACAAGTTAAATCCATTTATTCAGGGCACCTAACTACTTTAAATGGTCATCACACTAAAATCAAAGCCGATACATTTTGCTTACATGGGGATAACCCCAAAGCATTAGAACTAGCTCAGTACTTACAAAAGCAATGCCAATAACCATTCAAAAATTAGCAACCTCCTGCTTAATCATTTCTTGGGAAAACCACATCAGTACCAAAACCTCCCATGAAGTTTACTTTATGACCCAAGCAATCAAGTCAAATTTTATCAATCAATTTGTTGATTGTGTCCCAACTTATTGCAGCCTTACTCTGTATCTGAAAAGCAACCGCAATGTTGATTCACTGACTATCCAATTATTAGATTTATATCAATCGCTCAATTTTTCCTCTAAAATCAAGTCCCAACATTGGGAAATTCCTGTGTGTTATCACACCTCACTCGGAGTTGATTTGGCTTCTCTTTCTGTAACACTCAACCTTTCTATAAATGAAATTATAAGTTTGCATAGTAGCCCTATTTATACTGTTGACTTTATCGGGTTTTTACCTGGCTTTCCTTATCTTAGCGGTTTAAACAAACAACTTCATACTCATCGATTAACTTCTCCAAGAAACTATATACAAAAAGGTTCTGTTGCAATAGGAGGCAATCAAACAGGTATTTATCCACAGGATTCTCCTGCTGGTTGGAATATAATTGGCAGAACAAATTTAGAATTATTTAATAGCGCGCGTATTAAGCCTTGTCTATTATCTCCAATGGATACATTGCAATTTGTACCAATATCTCTCTCTGAGTTTAACAACTACAAATCTCATGATTAAGATTTTATCAACTGGTTTATATACATCTATTCAAGATGCTGGTCGATTTGGTTATCGACACCTTGGCGTTCCCGTTAGTGGCTGTATGGATTTATACAGTTACAACTTAGCCAATGCCTTACTTAATAATTCACCATCTTGTTCTGTAGTGGAAAGCACAATAATTGGTCCACGTATTGAGTTTCTTGACTCGACCTATATTGCTATTACTGGAGCCAAATGCCTGTTATTGCATAACAATCATGCAGCTCCAATTAATACAGTATTAAAGGTGAACAAAGGTGATGTTATAGATATGGGTAAAACAACGATTGGTTGTCGCAACTACTTGGCTGTTGCTAATGGTTTTGCCACTGAATCAATACTGAACAGTCAATCACAATACCACGGTATTACAACATTGCCAACACTACAAAAGAATCAAATTATCGCCAGCTATCCTTCAACAAGAATAATTAAAAACAGAACATCAATTCAATTTCTCTCCAGTCATTTTAATACCAGCCATTTAACTGTAACCAAAGGCCCTGAATTTAATTTACTAACTAACCACCACGTTAAGAAATTATTCTCAATGACTTTTAGATTATCATCACAGTCCAATCGGATGGCATCTTTGTTTACTAACGAATTAGACTTCGGAATTCAAGAAATCATAACCTCAAGCGTTCAACCTGGAACAGTGCAATTAACACCTTCTGGTCAATTAATTGTTCTTATGCGTGATGCACAAACAACTGGTGGTTATTCAAGAATTTTACAACTAACCGACAAAGCTATTTCACAATTGGCACAACTTTCCTATAATAGTAAAATTAAATTTCACCTTATCGAACACTAAAGATTTCTGAGAGTCAAAATATTATCTAGGATATTTACCTTTATAAACTAGTAAAGACCTTTGCATAACTAGTGTGACGTATAAAAATAAATACATTAAAAAAGCCCTAGCAAGTAGGGCTTTTTACCATTCATTCAAGTATGATTTTAGACTTCCTTATTATTTTCTTCAGACTCTAAGGTTTTCTTGGTTTTTTCTTCTAATTCCAACTGACCTTTCTTCAAATCTTCAATAAGTTTAATTTCACGCAAAGTGTGTTTTTCCCATGCCCTAGCATCTTTTAACACTTTCTTAGTTTTCTTTGCTTGTCTAAATGCTTGTAAGGCGTTTTCATACTGTTTCAAATTTGAATAAGCCATTCCCATTAATAAATAATTATTTCCAGGATTTTTCAAACCACCTTTCTCAGCAGCTTTCTTTGTGGCAGTAGCTGCTTTTTTATAGTCGCCAGCATCAAAATAAACCCCTGCTAATCGTGCAAATAAGACACCTTTATCTGATAATTTGGCTGCCTGTTCAAGAACAGGTATTGCCTTATCATGTTGATTTGCTTGTGCCCATGTATTGCCCAAAGTCTCTATATTTTTCTGAGATTTTTCGATGGCACCACTTTTCATGCCTTTTTCAATAATTTTAGCAGCCTTATATGGTACATCTTGACCCAAAAACATATAAGCAAGATTCAACATATCCTTACCCTTTTTAATATCACCATCTACGTAAAGTGCATCAAAAATGGTTAGTCGCTTCATGTCTTTTCCTAATTCACCATACATACCTGCTAGTTGTTTTAGGTAAGATGCTTTAGGATAAAGACTCACTAATTGTTCATAAGTTTCAGCAGTTTTTTTGTAATCACCTTTATCATAATACAGAGCCGACTTTAGCCTTAACCAATTTTCTTTTACCTTACGACCAGCCTTTGTTTCTAGTTCTACGGCCTTATCTACATTTTTCAATGCATCATCATATTTTTCTAATTGATAATAAGCCTGAGCTAACATGATATGAGATGTTGGCGTTGGTTTAGGAACCTCTGACAACCATTCATTCATGTATTTAATACAAAGCGGAAACTTTTCTAATTGAAAGTACAATTGGGCAACAGTGTATTTGGCTTGCAAAGCTAAAGCTGGCGTGGTTTCAGGAATTTTAATCACTTCCAGATAAGCGTCAATGGCTTTCTGGTAATCTTCTTTAGAGGCATAAATAAATGCATAAAAATTATACATTTGTGATTTACCATAGCCACTAACTTTTCCTCGTGCTTTTAGAGCATCAAGTTCTGCCAGTGCAGCTGCATGATTGCCGGCTTCAGTTAGCTCTTGTGCCTTCATTAATTTTTCAAATGTTTTTGCATCAATCGCACCAGTTGCTTGCTCTTTTTTGTCATGGCGACCTGCTTGAACAAAAACAGAAATTAATAATCTAATGATTATAATTAATAGTTTTAAATTTTTCATATTATCACTCTGCAAGTTTAAAGGTTATACGTGTTTTTACACCATGAACATCTTGAGGCACACCATCAATTACACGTGGCTTATATTTATAACGAAGAGCTGACTTTATTGCTGCTTTATTAAATATATTCTCAGGTTGTGCTTCTACAACCACCGGGTTTAGTACCGTGCCCTGCTTTGTCACCGTATAAGATAAAATAACATAGCCTTCAATACCTCGAGACGCAGCTCGTGATGGGTATTGTGGTGCCACTTTTACAATAGGTAAAAACTCACCATCAGATGCTGATAAACCCGTGCCAATACTTAAATCTAAATCCGCAGTCATACTATCAGGTGCATTTATCGCTCCAATATTTGAATCTGCATCAATTTGATCAAAGTCTTGTTGAGGAATTTCTGGTGGCGGCTGTTCATCTACTTTTGGTTTCTCGGGTTTTTGCACTTCTCGATTAACCATCATTTCTGCTTCTGGCATAAACACATCAGGTAATTTAAGGCGTTTTTTTGAATCCATTGGCTTTTTATTGAATTCAATTAATGCCACCATTAATGTAATTAAGGAAGCTGTAATCAAAAATGCCAATGGAATTGTTATAAGAGCTCTTTTTGTAACCATAATTTAGCTCCTACCTTGTAGACAATGATACTTTATCATTACCAACAACTTTTCGTGCTGAATCTAGCACCGCTGTAAACGTTTTCACAGATGCTAATTCATCAGCCTGAATCACAACACCACCTTCTGGATTTTCCGCATGCAATCTTTCAACATTTGCCTTAACTGAACGAACATCAATTCGACGTTTATCCATCCAAATAGAATTATCGGCACTTATGGCAATCAAAACAGTTGTATCATCTTTTTGATTGGCTGTACTGGCTTCAGGTCTATTGACCTCAA
>JALWML010000020.1 GCA_027083915.1 Lysobacterales bacterium
ATTGCAAGGCGACTATTTACAAAACTTAACACGTGAAGGCTACCATATTGCCATGGACATTAGCTCCTATTCCTTTGCCGCACTTGCCAAAGCAGGACGCTCAATGATGGAAGGCCGCAATGGTTCCATGCTCACCTTAAGTTACCTTGGTGCCGTAAAAGCCATGAGCAATTACAATGTAATGGGCGTAGCTAAAGCAGCTCTTGAGGCGAATGTTCGTTACATGGCTTATTCATTGGGTGCTGATGGTACGCGTGTCAATGGAATTTCTGCCGGACCAATCAAAACCTTAGCAGCATCTGGCATTGGAAACTTCAAAAAAATGCTTGAACACGTTGCCGAAAAGTCACCACTTCGCACAACTGTATCGCAAGAAGATGTTGCCAATGCTGCCACTTTTATGTGTTCTGATTGGGCAAAAGGAATAACTGGCGAGATTACTTATGTTGATGCTGGCTATAACATCATGGGCATGACCGGCTTAGATGCCGATTAGTTTTAACACTTATTAATAGAGACCTTTGCTAACTAGTGTGACGTGTAAAGGTCTCTTCTAATAAAAAAACCGCTTTTTTAGCGGTTTTTTATAACATATTCAAAACAGACCAAAACAAAATAGTCAGCAGTAAAGAGAATACTGTTTTAATCAATACAAATGACTTACGTTAATTCTGTGAAAAATGATGAATAAACACATGTTTTTTCAACCCAAGGAATGGAGAAAATCTTTTTAAGGTGCTAAATAAATTGAGATAACATTAATTGTATCTTTGAGCTTTAAGGACTTAAACGGAGAGAAAACCCATTAATCTTCCAAAATATCGGCATGCACTTGACCATCCCACGGATGCATCATCATGCACTGGGTTAAAAGCTCAAATTGATTAGGGAACTCTTTGATGACATTTTGTGGATCTGAGATTAAGTTTTTGTCAACGATTAAACCAAATTCAACTTTACCATTATAGGATAAAATGCTGATTCCCATACCAATAGTGCCATTTTGAGGCACCCAAAACATAATTTTCTTCACCTCTGCACCCGTAATATAAAGTGGCACTTGAGGGCCGGGAACATTGGTTAAAACCGTTGTTGCTTTTTTAGAAAATTGATCCAACAACAAATTTTGCACCTTAGCTGGTGCCATGCCGATGGCACTTAACAGCCCAAATGAAACGATAGCTTGTTTGGATTTTTTAAGTTCATTCATTTCATTATGAATAAACTCTAACCTTTTAAGTGGATTACTTTCAAAAATGGGCAGTTTCAAAAATACCAGTCCAAAATGATTTCCTAGGTTTTTAGCATGTTCTAAAGGACGTAAATTGACTGGCACTGTCGCATTGATAATAATCTCATCAGGGTTTTCACCCACTTTGAGCATGTATTCACGCAAAGCACCAGCAAGATTAGAAATTAATACATCATTTACCGTTGTGCCTGTTGCATAAGCAATAGCTTTCACATCAGATAACTCGATGGAATCGGCCCAAGCTGCATTTTTTCTGACACTTAATTTTGATTTAAAGACTGTTTCAGGATCATCTGGTAATGTAAGGGCATTAAATAATTCCAATCCAATATCGGCAATCTCGCTGACCCCTTTTTCCAATAAAGTAGGGTTCTGCAAGGCTTCAAAGCCTAAAGACTTTATTTGATTAGCCATTTTGATTGAATTAGCAAACTGCTTTTTAGCAGGGTTGATAACCGATTTAAGAACACCCAATTTACGGTGGTATTCTTTGTTGGTGCTATCGGGTGATAAATTCAAACTGTTTTTACGGCTAGAACTAGTCATGGATAACAACACTTGA
>JALWML010000021.1 GCA_027083915.1 Lysobacterales bacterium
AGCTACTTTGGTGGAGAGCTTATCCAACGGCCAGCCTAGTATTGCTATTGCCATAATCGGTTTACCGCCCATGGCAAAAACATCACTGATGGCATTAGTGGCAGCAATTCTTCCAAAAGTGTGGGCATCATCGACGATTGGCATAAAGAAATCGGTGGTGGAAATGACTGCTTTGCCATCGCCTAAATCGTAAACAGCCGCATCATCGCGCGAGTCGTTTCCGACTAATAAGTTAGCATCAATTACAGATTTAAAATCAGTAGTGAGAATTTTATCTAAATCTTTTGGAGAAATCTTACAACCACAACCCGCTCCATGAGAATAGTGTGTGAGTTTTATTGTCATGGTTGGATTATAATTGATTGAGTGTGCTTTGTCGTAGATTTCTTTTCTTATTTTTTAACCTGAACTAAAAACGGACATCGCGCTAAATGTCCGCTTTTTATTAAACACTCCTATAATTACTCAAAACCATTTATAAATAACTGATCACTATTGGTGTTCAACTCAATATTTACGATTATAGGCACTGTATTATTTTGCGGCACGGTGACAAGCGCCCCTTGAGTGACATCGCAATTGCCCAGAATAGCTGCTTGTTGACACTCTATATCTTTATAGACTTCATTTATATAGGCATTATTTGTGTCTGTTGATAAATAAGAATTGCTTGTATAATTACCAGTAAAAATGACAAACCCACCATTAGATTCAGACATTGTTGGAGTATTTCGATACTCCCCGTTCTCATTCCATAAATCGACAACAACACCAGCTATTCCTACACCTGTTTGGGCATCAATCACATAACCACTTATACCATTAAGCATTGGAGCTTTTACATTGATATATTTAATAAGCTCTCCTTGTGTGAGTGTAATAGGAGTTAATAAACCTAAATCACAATTAAGAGTATTATTCGAAGGGCAATACACATTTGGATAAGCAGTATCTTCATAGCCTGATTCAGCTGAAGAAACCATTACATAATAATTCCCTGGAAACATGTCATCAATCATTGTCGTAGAATCGTTTATGTATTTTTGATAAACTTCGTTCCCAAATTCATTATATATTTTTACTAATCTCATTCTAAGATTTTTATTAGAGATACTATCCTTAAAGGTTACACTTAATTTCGGCCTAGAGTTTAAGTTGATATCTATAGTCATTCGAGTATCATATGCTAAACTAAGCGGGTCTCCTTGAGATAAAACACAATCGACACCAAGCCCCTGAAAACAATCTAAGTTATTGTATAACTGAGGCAAGTATTTATTATTTCCACCCCATTGGTTGTTTTCGCCACTCAAAACCTTGTATTGGCTATTTGGATTTATATCAAATTCAAACTCCCCATTTAAATCTGATTTTATTGTTCGAATCGGATTAATTGAATTGTCTTGATAAATACCTATTTGTATTCCTTCTAAAAGATCTAAGGTAAGCGCATCTCTAACAACACCTTTTAAACGGCCTTTTTGATGCACTAAGAAAGAGTTAATATGAGTATCATTACCATTAGTTATACTGATAGAAGTTGCCAACGATGTACATTCGGAACTCAAGCAGTAAACATCTGGATAAGCGGTATAAATATCTTGATAGTTAGGATTTGCCACTAATTTATATTCTCCTTCTGGCAAAAATACTGGATTAATTTGTCCATTATCAGAGTTGATAGTCACTCCATTTTGTAAAATAATTCCATCTTTAATAAGATGTGCAACAATACGAACTGGTTGTGTTTCATTAAATACATTCACAACCCCGCTACCAGATAAAGTCCCGCGACTAATCATTTGAATATCTA
>JALWML010000022.1 GCA_027083915.1 Lysobacterales bacterium
TGAATAGATTGAGGGGTTACTTTGCTTGTAAGCGTATAGCTCCATCAAGGCGAATAACCGAACCATTGAGGTAAGTGTTTTCGACAATATGTGCCATGGTGTCGGCAAATTCGGCAGGCTTTCCTAAACGAGATGGAAAAGGAACAGCTGCGCCCAAGGCTTCTTTGACATGTTCAGGCATTCCAGAAACCATCGGAGTCATGAATACACCTGGGGCAATAGTCATGACTCGAACACCAATGCGGGTAAATTCTCGCGCCATCGGCAAAGTCATGCCAACAATACCCGCTTTTGATGCAGAATAAGCTGCTTGCCCAATTTGTCCTTCATAGGCGGCAATTGAAGCGGTATTAATGATAACACCACGTTGCCCATCATCATCTGCTTCATTATTCTGCATGATATTAGCAGCGGTTTTTGAAATATTGAAGCTACCAATCAAGTTAATCATAATGGCTTTAGAGAAATAATCAGTTGCCATGGGGGCTTCTCGACCAAGGACTCTACCAGCTGACAAAACTCCAGCACAATTGATGGCAGCATTTAAGCCTTTCATGGTTTTATTGGCTTGCTCGCATGATTGTTCAACGTTACTTTCGTTGCTGACATCGGTTTTATAAAAAGAGGCTCGTTGCCCTAATTCATCTAAGACATTTTGTGCGGCTTCTTCATTTATATCAAAAAGAGCGACCTGACCACCGTCAGAAATTATTTTTCGAGCGCAAGCCAAGCCAAGCCCTGAAATACCACCAGTAATAATGGCCTTTACATTTTTTAGTTTCATTTTTGTATACCTTCTATGGGTTGCATAATATAGCAAAGACAATCATTTTTAATTGCTTTGATGTTTTGTGTAATCATTGCAGGAACAAAACTTTTACTGCAAATTATATGGTTGTTTTTAATGGTGAAATAGTCATTGTGAGTTTCACAATTGTTTTCATCAATAACAGCAAAGGGCATGATTTGTTCTTCAGCCAGTTTTCCATTAATCTTCCCAAAAGTTTCTCCAACGGTTATTGGGTGGAAATTTAAATAATCTAAATCTTTAACCAAAGTAAAATCATTTTCTTCTTCGAAACCAAAATCTATACCTTCTTTAATTCTGATAGATGATTGAATTTCATACACACGTTGGTGTTCTAGAATGCCGGGTACGGTCATTAAATTTGATTGAGAAAGTAGCAACTCTAGAAATGTGTGGGTTTGTTCTTTACCATCTGCAGTACCAGATAAACCACATTCAACAGTAACCGAAGGGCAAAATTTAGCAAAGGCACCTGATTGTATGCCAGCAGGACTTGTAAAATAAATCATCGTATCAGAAAACAAAGAGGCTAAATTAATAAATTCAGGTTCTAATGAGTTGATTCCAGAATAATGAGGGTTTCGCCCAGAGTTATTGTGAATATCGACACTGGCAAAAGGTCTGCGTTGTATCATAATATCTGTGATTTCACGCATTGTTTTTGCAACTGGGCCGTCCAAATTAAGGTGGCTGGGCCAGCGGCGATTGAAATCAGCTTCTCCATCGAGTTGCCTTACATTGTATCGTGCTGCTTGAATGTTTCCAAATAGTATACTTAAGGAACGTGGTAAAATATGTTGGTGGTTGTTGAGATAATCTTTAAGAGCATCCCAGCCAGTGTATTCGTCGCCATGTTGTAGGATGGAAATAAAAACTGGTCGTTGGATTTTTCCCGATAAATGTATAAGTGTGTGGTTATCAATTTTGGTGTGAAGTTGGTCAGCGCTTAAATCTAAAATACCTTCTGGTAATTTATTGAGTTGTGTTATCATATTTTTAAAATT
>JALWML010000023.1 GCA_027083915.1 Lysobacterales bacterium
GCTGAGACCAGTCTTAATGTTTAGTATCAATCAAAATATACAATCAGTCCAGAAACAAGTTTAAAAACAATTAACAAAAAGTTATTCCGATGATTTTTTCAAACTTTTAACAAGCAATTGTTGTTAATCTCAATGAAACAAGTAAGTATCCGTGGAGGTTGAGTTGAACTAAGAGCAGTCAAGCGAAGGAATAAGAAAATCCCCAGACTTACAAAGCCATGTGTAATTGTCAAACTAGAGATTAAGATAAATGGTCACCCAAAAAAGCTTAAGTAAGTGCCATTTGGGTTAATCCACCTTGCTAGTTTGATTTTAGGCTGTTGTAAAAACACTATAGGGCACACACATGGGTGTTTCCCTACGGAGCATCTATAACTTAACATGAATTTTGACCTTGAAATTTAATACTATTACTGATTGATTATGTTTAGGTTTTATGAGTTGAACGTTCAGTGGTTTACCTTTTTTGTGCCATTGCAAATGGGTAACAATTTTCTACTGTGTGAGTTTCAAGACCCAAAGCTTGAATTTTTTTAGCTAGTTGTTGATAGACTGATTCAATATTACCTGTACCTAATGCATCCAAATCCATATAGCTCCAGATTAGTTTTAACACCATTTCACTATTGAGGTTTCTTTTATCATAATAGATTTTCTTGTAACTCTCTTTAACCCAATCTTGGCTTATCAGTGCATCATAGCCTTCATCAAAATATTCAATTTGTTCTTTAGTGCCTCTAGGGATTTCAAAATCAGGGTATAAAGGTAAGACGACTCTTTCGATTATGTTATAAATGGACGGCTCAAACCTTGGCATATTCCAAACACCAGCTAACCAACCACCACTCTTAAGCAGTTCATCTGATTTGTTCAATACTATTGCTTTGGGAATCCAGTGCAGGGCACAGCCCGAAAATATCAAATTAAATTTTTTATCTGAATTAAACTCTTCAAATGTACAGAGATGCGTAGTAACAGCGCTGTTGTCTTTGAATGATGTGTTAAGTATTTTGACAAAATTGATTCCTGGCTCTATACAATCTAATGATTGACAAAGTGCACTGAGCTTATGCGTAGCTTGACCAGAACCACTGCCAACCTCTAATACATTATCAAGTCGACCGTTAGAGTCTTCACCAAATAAATTTTTCAAAATATCATCATATAACTCTTTAGGGTATTCTGGTCTTGCATCAAGATAGCTTTCACTGACTTGATCAAATATCATACGATTGCTTCTATCATCACTAAAATACATGGGTTTTCCCTTTTTTTTGGTTAATCAATTTATGTAATGTGGGTTTATCCACCAGCAGTGTTTACTTTACCTCAATAATTATCAAGAACTAAATATGGTGGGCAAGCCCACCCTACGGCAAGTATATATTTTCTATTTATAAATGTGTTTTTAGTTGGATGAAGTCATTCTATGGGTAAAGTACAATTATATATTTCATTATCTGAATCTATAGAGTGCAATGCAGATTCAATTATACTTTTAGAAATTTTAGAAACAACAATCATATGCTTTGCTCCATAATGAAAACGTACTTTTGTACCATCAATCCAATCACCACAATTTCTCAATCCTTCAGGGGTCATAAAATAACACCATCTTTTTTCATTATTATCCAGTTCAATTGTGACATCAATCGCACCATTAGTATGCTTTTTATGCCATCATCAATTGTAATTTCTCTAATCATATCGCATTCACTAGTGGGCGATCATTTGCAATAACACTCCCGTAAACCACGCACCGTAGGTTCCGATGGCATAACCAAACACAGCTAAAAGTACACCAACAGG
>JALWML010000024.1 GCA_027083915.1 Lysobacterales bacterium
TACTATATGTTGCGGATGAAAGCACAAAACCCATTGTTATTGATGGGTATAGATCCCGGTTTATTACAAGTCATGCAATTTTGGAGCATCGAAAAATATGCCCAGTCTCACGCCGCTGTTTTACCATTGGCGATGGAAGATTTACCTGAAAATCTAAGTTACTTCGATGTGGTGTTTTCTATGGGAGTTTTATACCACAGAAAATCACCTATTCACCATATCATGGAATTAGCATCAACCATCAAGCCAGGTGGGCATTTGGTTTTAGAAACTTTAGTTGTCGATGGTGATGAAATGACATGTTTACTGCCGACAGGGCGTTACGCACAAATGAGAAATGTGTGGTTTTTACCTTCTGTATCCATGTTAAGTATCATGCTTGAAAGAAATGGTTTCTCTCGTGTTAAGTGTATTGATGTAACAGAAACCACGGTTAAATAACAGCGTTCAACAGGGTGGATGAAGTTTCATTCTTTAGAACAATTTTTAAGTGATGATTTGCAAAAAACTAAAGAAGGTTATGCTTTGCCGAAACGTGCAACTTTGGTAGCGGTAAAAAAATAGTTTAGAATTTTACTAGAATAATTCTTTAATAAAGTGTATTCTAAATATAGCCGATAATTAATAATAAAATGCGCTATATATGGTTTTTAATGCTTCTACAGCTTTACTCTGGTTTGCTCGTTGCTCAGGGTAATAAAAACTTACAACCAAAATTAGTGAAAATTGGCATTATTCATGCACCTCCTTTAACTTATTTATCCAGTTCTCAACACAGTGGAATGTTGATTGATTTTCTTAATGCGGTTGCTAAGAAAGAAAATTGGACTATTCAATGGGTTAGTGGCTCGTGGTCTGAGGTTTATGAAAAGGCCAAAAATGGTGAAATTGATATTCTAACTTATATTGCTTATTCTCTTGAAAGAACGAAATATTTTGACTTCTCTCATGAAAGTTTTATTACTGGATGGGGACAAGTCTATGCTGTTAAAAATTCTAATTTAATCAATATTCTCGATTTTGATAATAAAAAAATTGCCATTGTAACAGATGATATTCATGGAATAAGATTTATAGAGTTATGCGAGAAATTCAAAGTAAATTGCCAAATTAAGTATGTCGATACTTATAGTTCGGCATTTTCCTTATTGGAAAACAATAGTGTTGATGGCGCTGTAACGGGTAGTACCGTAGGGTTTACTTATGAAAAAAAATACAATATTGAAAAAACATCAATTATGTTTCACCCAACAGATTCACTATTTGCCTCGGCAAAATCTTTAAATAATGATTATCTAGCCATTATTGACAAGTATTTATCTCGCTGGAAAGATGATGCGAAATCACCTTATGGATTAAGTAAAGTAAAGTGGCTTGGAGGTCATGAAATAACAAAAATACCTGTGTGGTTATATTGGGTCGTTTCTTTTATTGTTGTTTTATTGATTATAGCAGCTGTTTTAGTGACATATTTAAGACGTAAAATTAAAGACCAAATTAGAAAACATGTTAATCAGACTAAACAACTGAATCAAATTATTGATTTAGTTCCTCACATGATTTACGTGGTTAATGAGCAAGGTAAGGTTGTCCTAGTTAATAAGTATGCATCTAGACATTTCGGAATTCCCGATTCAGTGAATACAACAACTCACCAAATTTTGGAAAAGGTTCCTAATTACCATAATTTATTTGAAGGAGATAAAGAGTTACTTAAAAATAATATTGGTGTTATCACTAAAGAAATTACAACCAACAATCATGAAAATAAAAATATCACTTTTAATATATCTAAAGTAAGGTTTGAG
>JALWML010000025.1 GCA_027083915.1 Lysobacterales bacterium
CAATTCCTATTCTCGGACACACTCCTAGGCATGTTTTTCATACTTATTACCTAACTATCAAAACACTCCTCAATAAAATCACTTATTAACTTGGTACTGCGTTTATCGGCAGTTTTGTTGTACACTGTTCCCATGGTTTTATCATTAGCAAACGGGTTGGTAAAAGCATGCATAACACCGCCAAAATCATGTTTTTGCCAGTCACATTTGGCATAGTCTAACTCTTGTCTAAGCTTTTGCCAGTGGCCTTCACTTACCATAGGATCATCAGCACCATTCAGCAAAAGCACTTTGGCTTTAAATTTACCGCGATCAATATTGTCAGCTGCCAACATCAAGCCATGAATACTTATCACACCTTTGACTTGCGTATTTATCCGCCCTAAATCTTGCACACATAAGCCTCCAAAACAATAACCCATAGCCACCACATTATCACTATCGGCATTTTCAATATTTTTAATCGCATCAAATGCGGCTTGCATGTGATCTTGTAATAACTTTCTATCGTCCACAAAAGCTTGCATTAACTCTGTATTCTCATTAATGCTTTTGCCTATCTTGCCCTCTCCATAGACATCTATGGCAAAACCAATATACCCCTTTTTTGCCATATCCATGGCTTTTTTGTCGACAAACTCAACGCGACCAGACCACATGTGCGCAATCATAACAACGGGAGTATTGGGCTGTAACTCTTTTGGATGAGCAACAAAACCAACAAAACGTTTGTCACCAAGAAAATAATCCAATTTATACGTTTTCACGAATTAAAACTCCACTTTCCCAGCTTTAATAACTTTTTGTACCTTCTCCATTGTTTCTATTTTCTCTAAGGGGTTGTCATTAACTATAACCAGATCAGCGTACTTAGCCACTTCTATGCTTCCGAGGTTTTTACTTTGCCCTAATAAAGTTGCGGCATTAATAGTCGCAGCTTTAAGCGCATCCTTTGCTGACATACCTGCCTTAACCATTAATGCGAATTCTTTGCCATTGTCTCCATGAGCACTGACTCCTGAATCTGTTCCAAAAGCAATATTAACTCCTGCTTTATAGGCTGCGGCAAATGATCCAGCAATAATTGGACCTATAGTGGCTGCTTTTTTGGCAACAACTTCAGGAAAAAAACCTTTTATTTTTGATTTTTCTGTGACCCAATCACCCGCAATTAAAGTAGGAACGAGGTAAGTTCCGTATTGTTTCATCAACCCACGAATCTCCGCATCCGAATAGGTACCATGTTCGATACTTGAAACGCCAGCAATAATGGCGCGTTTCATGCCTTCTTTTCCGTGTGCATGAGCTGCTACCTTAAAACCATAATCATTGGCTGTTGCAATAATGCTTTTGAGTTCTTCCATATTGAATTGTGCATTATCACCACTAGCAGCTTCTGATAACACGCCACCTGTTGCAGTAATTTTAATTAAGTCAGCACCATCTTGATAACGTTGTCTCACAGCTTGTGCCGCTTGTGCTACACCATTGATAACACCGTTTTTTGGCCCTGGATTTGGTAACAAACCTTGACGATAACCATTAGTCGGATCTGCATGACCACCTGTTGTTGCCAGAGCTTTTGCCGCGGTATAAATGCGTGGGCCTTGAGTAACACCTTTGTTGATGGCATTTTTCAATGCAATGGTGACATTAAAGACATCTCCCAAATCACGGACAGACGTAAACCCTGCTTTTAATGTGCGTTTTGCATACAATGCAGATTGAAAAGCATAATCGGCTTCATTGAGTTTAAATTTATCCATGTAACTTGATTTTGAAAACTCAAAAGACAAATG
>JALWML010000026.1 GCA_027083915.1 Lysobacterales bacterium
ATTTATTTCTGTCTCAAGTATATCTGTACATATTAAGATTTCTTCATCGCTTATAATTTCATCAAAAAATTCAACAATATTTTTTTTAAGCTCTTTTCTTGAGAAATCATTCTCAATTAAGATGTCAAAACCTATCATTGTCCTAACCTCCATACATTGGTTGCTGCGGTTATTTGTTCTTTAGAATATCCAACTTTACTAATTATTCTCTGTGCTTTTTCGGTATTTCCAAGCTTTTGTAAAATCCCCAATACTTTAAAAGCACCATTATCCAGAGTATGAAAACCTGGCCCTGAAACAGGGAATAGTGAAGTACCATTAGGTTTGAGTTGATATATCCGATTATTAATATGAAATTGATTCCCTTTTTTTATTGCTTGACCTGTTCTAATAGCTTTTAAATCTGCAGCAACATCTACACTATTATCAATTACAGTAGTGATAGGTTTAGCAAGTGTTTTTTGCGTAATCTTATTTAAAAAATGTCTTGATGCAGGAGTATTAATTTTATCCCATCCATGTTTGATTGCATTTAATCTTTTTAAATACATTACAAATGACTTTCCAAGTGTTTTTACAACTGGTGTTCCCAATTTAGCTAACCAAGCTGCCGGAATTGGAATAAATAACTCCCACCCTCTCAAATCAATTGGATTAGTATCATGATCACTATAAACACCTGTTTCATAGTTAATATACATTCTCACACCTTCAGAATTGAATAATCCTTGTTGATTAGCATACCAACCATTCTCCCAAGAAGCACCTGAAGAATATCCGGTTAATTTCCCATCCGGTCTATTAGTCGCTAAATCAGATTGTTTCCCAACATCAGAAGGATCCTTAGTTCTAAAATTACCAATATTAGGATTACTACCACTACTCCTTGCACCATTAAAATTACTAAATCCTCGTGATGTATTTTGACGTTTTTTCCTTTCTTTTCTTAAGTCATCATTATATTTTTTCTTATCACTACCGTCACATTGATCTTTAACACCTCCTCTACAGGGTATATACCCACTAGGATCAACCCCACTCAGCGGATTATTAAAGATATAAGTATAAGGATTCAAACTCTGAGTACTTGTAGGATTCTGTATAAAAGGATCAACACTCAAAAACCTCCCATTATTATAATCATACATTCGGCCTTTTATGACTTCCATAGCGACCGTCGTACTAGAGTCCAATTTCCCCTAGTGCAATCAACAACTTAACTAGCAATTTCCTTTAGATCAACTCCATCAAACTTTTTTTACTTCCCAGACGCGACTTTTCGCCTAACATCCCGACTTGATTATCCTTTTTTTTTGCTCTTTGAGCAAGTCTTTTTTTATTTAGCCAGCAAGTACAGTCAAGTAAACTAATGCCTTTTTGAGCCTGCTGATATGGAGCTGTGGCAAGTTTGAGCTTTCAGGATTGCGCGGTATTAGCCACAGCTACATAGCAGTTGGCTGACCGCGGAAGCTGGTCGTGCTCTTGATTTTTTACTCGATACCTAATTGACCAGGGTTTTAATTTAGAACTGGATATTTCAGCCTACGCTCGGCGAGAGCCGATGACATACAAGGGTGGAGCCCGGCAACAGATATGAGGACGGAAGACACGCAGTGGCTGGAGCTCATATCTGTTGACTGGCGTGGGTGGGAAAAGATAATAAAACAACCTCTTGCACATGGATGTGCAACAACCTTTTAGGCATCAGGGATAGCATGCCTTGTGAGCAATTTAACATAATGTTCGTTATCTGGCGAAGCGAACAATTGCAGTGTGTGGCGAGCCTAAGCGAGGGAGATGATACTGCAAATGCAGATAATGCCACATTATGTTACTTTGCGATAACTATAGCCCCTTGAGGGGTTGGGGTGACAGAGATTCGGCTAACTGGATGATTATTTCTGGCTCGATGCTTCAGGCTACGTGCTTGCGAAGATATTGCCGAATGATGAACTTTCAGATTCCTAGATGTTTGGCGGCATTATCTTGTGAGCATTTTTATTATGCTAGCATTTGCCACAGATTCGGCTGGCTAAAGGGTAATATTAGCCTCATTTGTTGGTGTTCCTCGGTGTCTGATAGAGTGTGGCAATTGCTCTCCTCTATTACTGGGTTTCTGGTTCTTGTTCATTAATGCTTGGTTTCGGTTTCGCTGGGGAATTGATTCAACTTTGCCTTTTTAAATCACGATAAAAATTTTCATGACTACCATGTGCCAGTAATGTAATTTCCTGTTCCTCTAAATTATAGGTATACGCTAACAAATATTGATTAGTCGATAATTTATATTTATAGACCAATACTCCTTTTAAATCACCTACTTTTACAGCTCCTATTGTTGGATCTTTTACAATTGCTTTTACTGAGTCATCGAGAGCCTGTTTCTCATTTTCATGTAATTTCTTTATTCTGCGCTTAAATATGTTTGACTGTAATATTTTCATCCAAATTGGTACTCGCTTACCTCACCTTGTTCCGCTTCCATTAGGCCAATTAATATATCATTTACAAACCCCATTGTTAGATTAGGATTTTCTTCAGCAATTTTCCCGATGCGCGCCCAGTGTTCTATTTGTTTCGGTGGTGTCCTATGCTGAACTTTTGCGTATGCTGTTGCATCTGTTACTAATTCGTTTGATAGCTTGATTGATTTTGACATAACGTTCAATTTGATTGTTAAAGGTGCATTATACAACTTTTAGTTGCATATTGCGACTTTTGTTATTCTAATGCTTAGTTTCGGTTTCACTAGGCATTTGATTCGATATCTGATTCTTAGCAGGATGGGTTGCGGTGTGAATATCCTTCAGCTTTTGAATACTCACTTGTGTATAAATTTGGGTTGTGTCTAATTTCGCATGTCCAAGCATTGCTTGAATATATCTTATGTCCGCACCATTTTCCAGCATCAAGGTTGCCATTGTGTGACGAAACAGGTGGCATGAGCCTGTTTTGTTTATGTTGGCTTTGTCGATGTAGTTCCGCACTATTCTACTCAACCAAGTTAAGCCTATTTCTTCACCGTAGGTATTCAGGAATAGAATGTTTTCACTCATGCCTATGGCTAGTTCTGGCCTGCATTGGTTCAGGTATTTTTCAATCCAACCGATTGCACGTTCACCGATTGGTATCATTCTATCTTTGTCGCCTTTTCCGTGCCTGACTAAAACCGTTCCTCGATCGATGTCTATATCTGTGGTTTTGAGGTTTACCAGCTCCATCCGCCTCATGCCTGTTGAATAAAGAACTTCCATGATGGTTCGATCTCGGATTCCGGTGATTGTATTTGTGTCTGGTTGGTTCAGTATTGTTTCGGCATCTGATGCGGTGAGGATATGTTTTGGCAATCGTTTGGTGGCTTTGGGTAAATCTAAATCACTGGCTGGATTGTAGAGGATATAGTTTTGCTTGGTTAACCATTTAAACATGGCTCTTATTCCATTTAAATAGCTTAATTGCCCTGATACGCTTAGTGGTGAACCATCAGGTTTGCGTGTAAGGAATAAATGACGTTGGTATCTTTCGAGTATTGGCCGTGTGATTTCTTGGGCTTTGATTAGCCCTCTTTTATCACACCACTTTATGAATCTGCGGAGGTAGATTTCTCTTGAGTGGATGGTGTTTTTGCTCATGTTTATTATTTTGCAATGTTGAATAAATCTCAACAAGTAGAAGTACAGGCTTTCAGGTTCTGAGGTGTCGCCGATTGGTTCGTATTCTTTGCGTTTTCCTGTTCGTGCCATAATTTTATTTTTTCACCATGAAGGACATGAAGTTAATGAAGGTTTTAGATTGATGTACGACACGATGCATTACTTATTTTTTTACTGCCTAGACGTGCGTTTTCTAGCATTTCTTTGCTGATTTCTCCTGAACCGTTGGTATTGTTTGGTTTAGAGCTGTTTTTGTTGCCGTTACTTTGGAGGTTCTTGGGGGATACTTGAGGGGTATTTGAGGGGTCTAACTTCTGATTTAGGGTGTTCTTTTGATTGTCGTAGTCATGTTTTTCCATGCTTTTTAGTCCTAACATGAAGTTACTGCCATCATTTCCCTCGTTTTGATACAGTAATTCATACACGAATGATTGACCTCTACCTCCTCGATGAACCAGTAAATATTCCATGTCTTGTAATCTGCTGATGTGCTTTTTCACTTGCGGATCAGTCCACTTACAATAGTCACGAACTTCTCGGCGACTAAAGAGATAATCACATTGTTCTAAGCCTTCGGATTTGCATTGTGTTTCAACCATTGTGTGAATGTGTTTTAGCAAGGTTCTGGTTTGTGGTGGCAGTTCATCCAATGAACGACCTAAGATTTCATGAGCCAGTTTGTTTGCCATGGCAATGTCTTGTTTTTCTACTTCAATGTAACTCAATGTTTCTCCTTGGTGGTTTACTGTTTTTATCTTGCGTTGGTGTTGATGGAGCAAGGTTATTGAGTTGATTAACGTGAGGTATTTCATGTGGTCACGTCTAGTTCGGGTTTTATCATTGATGAATGTGAGTTCTTTGGCGTAGGGATTGGCGACTAATAAGGGTTGAATCAGGCGTTGTGCATTTTGATGCAGGTCGATTAATTTATTCTTTGATTGCTTTGCTAGTATTCCATCAAGCGTGTGTTGGTCTCTTTGCATATCATGAATGGCTTGGGTTTGTTCTCGGCTTTCGTTAACCGTCAGGACTAGGCAACGGTTCATTAATTCCTCATCGATGTCGATTGCTGTTGTTGTGAGGAATAACATTACTGGGCCTTCAACATGGTATTCTTTGGTTTCCATGTTTCCGCTTGTTTCATCTTTGCCAGTTGATGCGATTGTCAGCTTTCCTTCAGATTGCAAAAGCTTGAGCGCGTAGCTTGCATTCTGTGCGCCCTCTTCTTCAGCAATAGCTAAGATTTTATGTTTTAAACTTGTTTCGCCCATGTAGAATAATGATTGTCCTGTCATGGCAGAATATTGAGTGAGTTCTTCTTCAGGCATTAGATTTAAGATTGCATCCATCAGTGAACTTTTACCAGCGGCACTGGTTGATTGGATTATTATGGCTAATGGTTTATCCAACTTTCTGCTAACACAAGCCAAGTAACCTGTGAGTTTATTGGTGTCTTCACCGATGATTCCGCTTGCAGTTAGATCTTGGGTTATTCGTTGTAATAAGTTTGGGTCTTTGAGTAATTCCATTGCTTGGGTGTAATCGGATTCTGTGAGCTTTGGTTGTTGTGTTTTTTCAGGCTCTAGAGTTGCCTTGATCTGCTGCTCTTGCAGTTCTTCCAACTTGACCAAGATTTTACCTAGGTCTTTTTTTATGGTGTTTTGTTCTGTGGCTAGTTCTATGCTTGCTTGTTTAATGTAGGTTGAACGGGCTTTGGCGTGGTATAAATCGAATGTATCGATATAGTAATTATCGAACTTTGTTATGTGGATATTTAGCTTTAGTTGTTCGTAACTTAGATTTTTGGCTAATCCTCTGATTCTGTAATTTCTTGAACCTAGTTTGATCATAATTTCATGCTCAGATATTTGGGCATCCACTATCAAGCCAGCTTCAGGAACTATCGAAGCCGATGGCTCTGGAATTACTTTTTTAGCGGTTAAAGGATTAAGATTTTCTTTCTTAACCGCTTTAGGTATTTGATTCAACTCTTGCACATCTATGGAACTGGTAGCTTGAGCTGGTTCTTGATTGGTCGCCAAAGGAGAAAGACATCCGTTCCCACTAGTTCTTTCTCCCCCAACTTCCAACATCGATGTTCTTTGTTTAGGTTTACCATTACCAATCCATTGAGCTTTGCGGATTACTAGGCTTAAGCTTTTTTCTGCAGGTGTGACATTAAGCGCGTATTCGTTGGCATCCATGTTTTTGGGAAACAGGATACGATACGCATCGATGTTATCTTGATTAAGCTTAGTTGCTAATTTTTCAGCTGCTTTGTTTCCTGCGCTATCTCGGTCATAAGCAATGAGAACACGTTTGATTTTGTTATCCTTGAAAGCTTGGAGGATATCATCTGTAAAACCTGCCGTGCCATAACTGGTGGTGACGTTTTTAAAACCGTGATTCCAGAAGGTTAAGGCATCTATCAAGGATTCACAAAGAATCACTTCTTCATTGTGCTTTAATCCTTCAGCATTGAATACGCCTGAATGAGGGCCAGGCAAATATAGATGTTTGGGCGTTCCTTTGCGGAGATTGTTTCTAATCTTACGGCCATAAACTTCAAGGACGTTGTTATCTTCAACAACTGGCACAACAATTGAACCATTAAAATGTTCGTGGCCAGAGCTTCGCAAGATGCCTACTGCTTGTAGTTTCTTGCGGATTTCTATGCCGTCCTTTCTTGTCTTTGGTGGTAATTTATAACCCAAGGTTCGATTGGCATAACCAAGTTTAAAAGTATCGATTAATTCAAGGTTGTTTAAGCCACGACTTTTAAGATATTCCAAAGCTTCAGGGGATTGTTTTAAAACTTCGTGATAATAATTGATGCTTTGATTTAAGATGGTTTGGTTATCGCTTGAGCTGGTTAAGAAAAAAACAGGCTCGGCATTTTCGACAACCATACCAGCATCATGCATAAGCGTTTCACACGCATGGCGGAATGAGATGTTTTTAATCTTCATCATCCAATCGATTACTGTTCCTGAAGCACCACAACCAAAACAGTTAAAAACATTCTTCTCGGTACTCACTTTTAGACTTGGGGTTTTGTCATCGTGGAAAGGGCAATTCATCACATGGTCTTTGCCTTCGGGTTTTATTTGATAGCCTTGGGATTGGATTAAACGGAATAATGAGATGTCATTTTTTAGCTGTTTGAGTTGATTATCTGTAATTCGTGCCATTTTTTTACCTTCTCTAAAATGTTGTCAATAGATATTATCCTTGACTCATAGTATACATATGTGTAATATATTTCAAGTATTAAATAACTAGGGAGTAAAATTCGCATGAACTTATCTATTTATATGGCACTAGACATGCATTTCACAAAACGACTAATTGCACTACGCAAGAAAAGAAACTTAACACAGAAAGGGTTAGGCGAAAGAATTGGGTTAACCAAGACTCAAGTTTATCGTTATGAGAAAGGAACATCACAACCAACATTAGAAGTAATTAAAAATCTTGCTATTGAACTTCGAGTGAGTACCGATTATTTGATTTTTGGTGATGATGGTCGTAAGCCAGATGAAAGCCTGAATATGCTACTTCAAAGTATTTCACAACTTGACCCTGATGAGAAGAATGTCATTAAGTATATGGTTGAGGGAATTTTACTTAAACACCAAGCTAGAGTTTATGGAACTGCCGCGAGTGCAGATAGCAGTTAATTAAAAATCAGCAACTAAAAAACAAAAGCCGCTAGAATTTAGCGGCTTGGGATTGGGAAATTAAATAGTAATGCTAGTCAAATGACTTGACCCCCTTTTATTCTTCTTTAGAAACGCCTGTCTATGTTTATTAAAAAACAAAACAGAAAATCTGAATTTTTGAAAAAACTGGCTTCTTTAGAAACGCCTGTCTATGTTTGGTTGCTAAAAAGGGTACTGACCCGTTTATTTTTCATTTTGTATCAGTGTGGTGCTTTGATTATTTAAGATAGCTGTTTTTTAACACCAAGGTCGTATCAGTTTATTACAATACCCTTGGGTAATGTTTACGTCTTAAATCTCTTTAGGTTTTATAAGAATAGAGTTATAAGACACAAAATAAGACATGATATTCAGAGGTCTTATTTTGTATAATTTGGAAGAAAACAGCCTATCATTGAAAATCAAATGCTCTGACCCCATTGATTAAAAAATCAGCAACTAAAAAACAAAAGCCGCTAGAATTTAGCGGCTTAATAATGATGGGTTTCACCTAAAAGGGTACTGACCCCTTAAACCTGTAGCTATTTAAGGGTACTGACCCCTTAAACCGCTTTATTTTGTATAATTTGGAAGAAAACAGCCTATCATTGAAAATCAAATGCTCTGACCCCATTGATTATGTCCTTGTATAATTCAATCCAAAAAAGCTTAAGTAAGTGCCATTCGGTACTGACCCCTTAAACTACTTAAACTATGTTTACTTTTCAAGAACGTAGATTCCTTCTTCATATAATTTAGAATTCAGCGACACTAAATCAGATGCTTTGCCATGAATAAGGTAGTATGAAAAAGGATCTAAACTATCATCTGGGA
>JALWML010000027.1 GCA_027083915.1 Lysobacterales bacterium
TCGTCATAAAAACCATTGGCTGAAATAATATCCAACATCACAGATCCTGCGGTCATGGCAACAGGGTTTCCTGATAAAGTCCCTGCTTGGTATACAGGACCAAGAGGGGCAATATGTGACATTATATCTTTACGTCCACCAAAAGCACCCACAGGTAAACCACCACCAATAACTTTTCCAAAAGTGGTTAAATCAGGAGTAATGCCATAAACCGCTTGGGCACCACCTAGAGCAACACGAAAACCCGTCATAACTTCATCAAAAATTAGGACTGTTCCATATTTATCACACAAATCACGCATACCTTGCAAGTATCCATCTCGTGGTAAAATCATATTCATATTACCAGCAATCGGTTCGACAATAATAGCGGCGACATCATCACCATAAGCTTTCATCATTGTCTCTAAAGCATCTAAGTCATTGTAGGGAACGGTTAAAGTTAAGTCGGCAACAGCAGATGGGACGCCTGGTGAGCCAGGAATGCCAAGAGTTAATACGCCACTGCCTGCCTTGACTAAAAAGGAATCGGCATGCCCGTGGTAGCAGCCTTCAAATTTTATTATTTTATCACGACCCGTAAATCCGCGAGCTAAACGTATAGCACTCATGGTTGCCTCGGTTCCAGAATTGACCATTCGTACCATATCGAGTGAAGGAATCATATGGCACATTTTTTCAGCCACTGTGACTTCTTGCGCTGTGGGCGTACCAAAACTCATGCCATTATCGACAGCTTTGTGTACCGCTTTTAATACTTTTTTATTGCAATGACCAGCAATCATCGGACCCCAAGAGCCAATATAGTCGATATACTCTTTGTCATCGACATCATAGATGTATGGGCCTTTGGCTTTTTTTATGAATAATGGATCGCCACCGACTCCTTTAAACGCTCGAACGGGTGAATTAACTCCACCGGGGATGAATTTTTGTGCTTGTGTAAATAAATCGTGGTTATTCATAGTTGTTTTTTATTAAAAAAGGTTATTATAGGTGCAATTGAAAATTTTGTGAAAACATAACAGATTATTAATGGAAAATTCAAAAAATAAAGCACGTATCCTCATTGATTGTACCGACGCAAAGGGCTTGGTCTATATTGTATCAAAAGTGTTTTTTAAACGAGGGTTGAATATTGACAGCAATCAAGAGTTTGTTGACAGTGATTCCGGTAAATTTTTTATGCGCAGTGTGGTCAGTGGTGATTTTAATGCAGAAGATTTAGAGTCTGAGTTGCTTAGTGTTTTGCCAGAGCATGCTAATTTGCAGCTTGTAACTCCTGAGAAGAAAAAGATTATTCTGCTAGTGACTAAAGAATCCCATGCTTTGGGAGATATTCTTATTCGTCATTCAGCAGGTGAGCTTGATGCTGATATTCAGGCAGTTATAGGCAATCATAAAACATTAGAACATTTAGTTACTCGTTTTGATATTCCATTTCATTATGTTCCTGCAGAAGGAATTGATAGAGAAGAGCATGAACGACAGGTTATGCAGAGAATAAATGACTACCAGTTTGACTATTTGGTTTTAGCCAAATACATGCGCATACTAACAGAAAACTTTGTTTCTCAATATGCACATAAAATTATTAATATTCACCATTCTTTTTTACCAGCATTCATTGGCGCAAATCCTTATAAGCAAGCGTTTGAACGAGGGGTGAAAATTATTGGAGCAACCGCTCATTTTGTTACCAGTGACTTAGATGAAGGGCCTATTATTGCGCAAAATATTATTCCGGTTAATCACCGTTTTGATTGGCGAGATATGCAAAGAGC
>JALWML010000028.1 GCA_027083915.1 Lysobacterales bacterium
TGACCATTTTTGCGAATCAATGGTGTGCGTAATCGGTCCTTATGGTTATAAAAACCAAAAGCATAACGCCCTTTTAAACAGGTGTGACCTTGATTGACCTGCGCATCTTTACTTGCTTGAATACTCAAAATTTCACCAGCACGTGTGGCAACTTCCAAATTACAGCCAACTCCACAGTAAGTGCAAATGGTTTGAGTTTTTTCACTAAAGCGCATGGATTTGGATTGAAAAACATCAGAAATTGCCGAAGTAGGGCAGGCTTGTGCACAGGCTCCACAACTGACACAATCAGATTCCATAAAGCTTTGCTCATCACCCATAATAATATGGCTATCAAAACCTCGTCCAGACATATTCAGTACAAATTGTCCTTGCACTTCATCACAGGCACGCACACAACGGTAACAATTGATGCATTTGGATAACTCTGATGTCATGTAAGGGTGGCTTAAATCTTTCTCATAATGGCGGTGGTTTGCTCCCTTGGGATAACGCACTTGGGTAATACCAACGCTGGCAGCTACTGACTGCAATTCGCAATTATTATTGACTTCACAGGTCAAACATTCCAATGGATGATCGGTAAGCACTAATTCTATAATGTTTTTACGTAGCTTGTGGATGTTACGACTATCAGTATAGATGTGCATGCCTTCACTAATCGGCGTGTGACAGGATGCCATAACTTTTTTCTTGCCATCTTTTTCTAAGGCAACTTCCACACTACACACACGACATGAGCCAAAAGCCTCAAGCTGTGGCGCATCACATAAGGTTGGTATTGCCACTTCATGACGGCGAGAAAAGTCTAAAATACTTTCGCCCTGAACAATGTCAAAAGGTTTATTGTTAAGAAAAGCTTTCATACCTCGATTTTAACCAATTTGAAAATAATTACCATGATATAAATCATAATAATTCATGACTAACAGCCTATTCATAAAGAATGATGGAAATGTTATTATATCATTACTGGTTAATTGGCTTTTGATTTATGTTTGAACTGATATTTTCATTTTTTGCAGAATTGTTTTTTTGGATTTTTGTTGAATTTTTGGGGAATACTGTAATCCTAAGTATTCTTGTTATTACCAGTTTATCCTATGGACTCACTTGGATGATATCTGCATTATTCTTTGACTCTGTTTTTAATGGTTATGTTTTCGTCGCTATTTTTGTCAGTCTTAGTATTGTAAGACTAACAATGATGAACCAAAATTCGGATGATGAGAGTTAATTGAATTGGGAATTACGTATTTGCTTTAGGTGAATAGACTGAGTTACACAAGTTTAAGTCGATGATTTAAAACAATGGAACTAAGAATAATAAAAACACCAAATTCCACGTAGGATGGGCCCCGCCCATCAAAAAAGAACGGTGGATGTATTTAGAACACGTAAACACAAAACAACAAAACTGTAGTGGGGTTCTTGTGGGTTCCTATCTATATAAAAGTAAGTAAAATTAACCAAACAAGGCTCCCACAAGGGAAGCCACTACACTTAGTCTTAATACAAGGACGGGAATCGTGGAAGCGTATAAAAAATGACTATTTTTATGTAATATGATGAGAGAAATTTCTAAATTGGTGTAGGATATTTAATTGGGATGCCTCTGTCTAATATAATTTAATGTAAGCGAGAAAATTATGAAAAAATTTGTAGCCTTATTTTTAATATTGTTGACTTTCAATTCATTCCCAAATCCCGATATAGAAACATAAACTCGCATCAAAAACATTATTTTGGGTGGTTAGACCTTGTTTGTGCTTAAACCTGGAAG
>JALWML010000029.1 GCA_027083915.1 Lysobacterales bacterium
TTCGCGGGTTATTGGCGATATTAATTGTATTATTTGGTGTTGTTGTCGGTGTTGTTTCACTTATTTTACCCAATGAGAGTTTATATAAAGATAAGGTTGTTTCTTTTTTATCAAAGCAATGGAATAAAGAAGTTGTTATAGATCATATCTCAGGTAAATGGCGTGGATTTGGCCCTTCTTTTGTCATTGAGGGACTAAAAATAAAGGATGAAGAAGAGGTTGCAGTGGATCAAGCCATTTTAACGATTAATTTTGTTAAGTTTCTCATACCAAAAGGTTCGACTGGAATAAATCTTGAAATTAGTGATGTGGCAGTTGATTTTGAAAGAAAACCATCAGGGAAAATTGTACTGACTGATGAAGTCGATTTAGATAAAGGTTTTTCAGAAAAAATAAGCAAGCTATTGGATGCTGGAACATTAACTGTTAATAATCTGACATTAAATATCACCGACCCAGTTTCTCAAGCCAAGCATAAAATAAAGTCTAAGATAACGGTTCAACAATCCAATGAGCAAAGAGCCTTTGTACTAGAACTTGATACAAAAGAAATTGCAGATGTTATTTCTTTAAAAGCCATTACGGCAAAAGGAAATGATTTTTTGAAACAAGCGCAATGGTATGTGGAGTCTAAAAACCTGTCATTACACCGCATTAGTGACTATACCAATAATAGGTATTTCCCCAAAGCTTTTGTCGATGCTCAGTTATGGGTTGAAACTGAGAATAGCGCTATCGTTAGAATGCTTGCCACTGCTAACCTTAAAAACAAACTCTTTGAAAATGAGGCGGAAGTTACTGGTCAAGCAGAATTGATTTATAAAGGCACTAAAGATAACTGGTTAGCAGACTTAACCATTAAGAATATTGAAACAGCATCAATATCCCAAGATAAAATTAATGTTCATATCAGTCGTGGAAAAGGATTTATTAATTTGAAAGCAGATGTACTTGATGTGCCATTGTTACGTGCAATTTTGAGTGTTATACATATAGATACGACTTCATTTGATTCATTCGATTTAACAGGAAAAGTAGCTGATGTATCAATTAAATATGATGTCAATTTAAGGCGTATTGTTGATGGTAGTATTTTATTTGAACATATCAATCTGATAACCGATGAGGCACAATTGAAAAATTTAACGGGTTCAATTAGCTTTCATGACGAACAAATCAGGTTGTTAATTGACTCTGAAAATGGTTCTGCTCGAATTCCTGGGATATTGCGAGGAAATGTTGAGTGGAATAATTTACTCTTAACGGCGCAAACATCCATGCAAGATAATGATGTAGATATCAAAATCAATTCCGTTTGGTGTGACTGCAACGACTTTATTTTGGATGGAGCAGCGCGTATTGGTTATGATGAAAATTTATTTATGGACTTAACATTTGCAATATACCAAGCTCAAGTTAATCAACTCTATAAATATTGGCCTGTTAATAAATGGAAGCCCAAAGTATTAAACTTTTTAGATCAAGCATTGGTCTCTGGTGTTGTTGAAAATGGCATGATTCTCTATCATGGTTTGACCCAAGATTATCCATTTAAAGCCAATCAAGGTGTTTTTATTACGCAATCTAACTTACGTCATGCACAAGTGAAATACCATAAAGACTGGCCTAAACTATCTAACTTTAATGCCGTTGTGGATACTAAAAACATGTCATTAAGTGTGAAGTCACATCAGGGCAGGGTAATGAGCGCCCAAATCAAAAGTGTTTTGGCTCGTATAAAAAACTTTAAAAAACCTTATTTAACTGTTGATGTTAATGCCAAGGGTAAAGATAATTATTTGCTGGATTTTCTAAAAGCATCGCCAATGAAAAAAGGCTTAAAGATTTTAGATGAAGACATGTCTTTAAAAGGCAAACAAGAAGCTCAAGTTCATTTGGGATTCCCTTTAAATAAACCAGGGGTTAAGATTGAACCATCCGGGTTTGTTAAATTCATGCACACGGATTTTCAAATTGGTCATTTTCAGTTGTTCGATTTAGTGGGCAAGTTGGATTTTTCGGGATTGTCCTTAAAGCTATCAGACTTAAAGGCAAAATTTCTCAACCAAAATGCAGTGGTCTCTGGAGAAATTATTAATCAACCGAACCAGCCAACAAAGATTAATGTTTTAATCAATGGGAGTTATGATGTCACTAACTTTGAATCAACTCTTGGGTTTGAGTTGCCCGCCATTGGACGAGCACCTTGGCAATTTTCTATTTCAAATGTGAAACAAAAACAAACAATTTTTACGGCTAATTCTGACTTGCTGGGTGTACAACTCAATATTCCTCCTCCATTTTCTAAGTCTATTGAAGAGAGAGTTCCATTTTCTTTATCGTGTATCTTACCCTGTATAGATAGTGGTTGGGATATGAAATATAACCAATCATTAATATCAAATTTTAGTGTTAACCGTGAGTCTGGTGATTTCAAATTAAACAAATTAATATTTGGAGAAGCACAAGGCAAATTTGGTGGGCATCTTGGAATAGTTGATGTTGATGAATGGATAAGTTTATTAACTAAAAATAAAACACAGAAAAGCTCACAAGATTTACCCTTCCAAAATATGTCATTGCAAGTTGATACTATTATATTTATGGCTCGTGAGTTGAAGAATGTTAGCATTGATGTATTTAATAACAAGAAAGATGATAGTATTGATTTAACTATTCAAGCCGAAGATGTTTCTGGAACTGTCAAAATTGCCAATAACTTGAGTAAAAAAGGAATAATTGTGCAGTTAAATAAACTGCATTGGCAAGCCCCTGACATTGTAAAAGCGGAAGAATCAAGTGAGCAAGTAACAACTAGTTATCCACCACTTCACATCTGGATAGGTGATTTTATCTATGATGGTATCCCCTTGGGAGAATCAAGTATTGAAGTTAGACCAGTTAGTGAAGGTATTAAAGTAGAAAAGCTTGTAACTCATTCGGAGTTGCTTAATTTAAATATCAACGGTGTTTGGTCGCGTAATCAAGGTCAAAAGGGTCTATCACAGTTCAATATTATTATGACTTCTAGCAATATAGCTGCGTTTTTAAAAAAATTAGGTTTTCAAGCACCCATTAGTCATACTCAAACGTTAATAAATATGCAAGCTCAATGGGAAGGGTTACCGAGTCAATTTGAAATAAAGAAGATTAGTGGCTCGATGCGCATAGAGTTGGGTAAAGGGGAAGTGGTTGATGCAAAACCCGGAATGGGCCGTGTATTGGGATTGTTTAGTTTAACAAATTTGCCGAGAAGACTAATATTAGATTTTAGTGATGTTTTTGCAAAAGGATTGCATTTTGCCTCAATGAAGGGGGATTTTGAACTGCGTAATGGTGATGCTTATACTGATGCATTTGTGATTGATTCATCCAGTGCGAAAATTACGCTTTCAGGTAAAACGGGATTAGCTAATCAAGATTATGACCAAACCATTATAATCGAACCGAGGGTAGGGCGTATCTTACCCACTATAGGAGCTATCACAGGCGGTGCCGTTGGTGCTGCTGCAGGCTTTTTAGTCCAAGGAATGTTTCATAAAGGTCTTAAGGATGTTGGTAAAATTATTTATAAAGTGACAGGCAGTTGGGATGAGCCCAATATTGTTTTAGTGGAGACAAAGAAAAGAAATGAAAAGTAAACTATTAAGCTCAATGTATGTCATTGTGTTATGCAGTATCGCATCGTTGATTGCCTATGAAGCTCTTGGTAATTCACAAGGCTATTCTCATAGTGTCACAAAAATGACCAATAAATTACAACTTGAAAGTAATATTAAAAATGAGGGTAAGAAGCTCTTAGAAAAAATTACATTTAGTTGGTATGATGGCTATTCTGAATCTATGGATGAGATAAAACAATTAAAAGCAAAAGCAGAAAAATACGATAAAAATGCATTCCGATTCACTAAAGCTTTTGTTGGTTTGGTTTTACTTGCAATTGTTATCTATTTTATTGGCAAACAGGTTGCACTGTTAAGTGGCTTAATCGGCTTATCTATAGTGGCGCTTGTTACGGGTTGGTTTGCTCCAATTCTAGAGATTACAGCGTACCAAGACTTACCAATGCTAGGCAATACAATTTTTCAGTACGAATCAAAAAGTATCGTCTCCGCCTTGATGAAAATGTTTGAAAAACAACAATATGTTATTGCAGGAATAATCTTACTCTTTACCATCATCACTCCAATTATCAAAACAGTTTTATTGATTGTTATTAATCTGCAGCAAAAACTGCACCTATCACAAAAAAAGATTCAGTTTTTATCAGCAATCGGGAAGTGGTCAATGTTAGATGTTTTTGTCGTGGCAATTGTTGTGACTTATTTTTCGATGAAATCAACAGGTAAAACTGATGCCAATCTGCAAATTGGCGTCTATTATTTTAGTATTTATGTGATTCTATCGATGATTTGTACGTATATTGTTTCTTTTAAAAAGAAGTAACTCATTTTATGAATTTAGATGAAAAGCCATATTTACGTGAAATAATTCTTAAACGTAATGATGTGGAATCATTTAAGCACTATCCATTTAGTATTCCAGTTATTCAATCGTTAGAGAGTTTAGATTTTCACCCTGATGTTACGTTTTTTGTAGGTGAGAATGGATCGGGAAAATCCACTTTACTTGAAGCCATTGCAGTGCTACAAAATTTTAATCCTGAGGGTGGAAATTGGAATACACAATTTAATACAAGTCAAACTCATTCAAATTTACATGAATATCTTAAGCCTATCAAAGGCTATAAAAAGCCAAAAGATGGTTATTTTCTACGTGCAGAAAGTTTTTATAATTTAGCCACCTATATGGATTCTACAGGATATTTGGTTGGTTATGGAAATAAATCACTGCATCAACAGTCTCATGGTGAATCGTTTATGGCTACTTTAACTAATAAGCTCAAAGGTAATGGCTTTTATATTATGGATGAACCAGAAGCAGCTCTATCTCCTGCAAGACAATTGGCCGCCATAGCAGCTATTCATCAATTGGTTTTGAAAAAATCACAATTTATCATTGCTACTCATTCACCGATATTATTGGCTTATCCTAGAGCTAAAATTTATCATTTTTCAGATGGTGGGATAAAAAAAATAAACTACCAAGAAACTGAACATTATACCATTACAAAAGATTTTCTTAATCGTCATGAAATGATGATGAAATTATTGATGGAATAATAATTTAACGCTACCTTACCTTGTTAATATTCAACTGGATGGTATCTCTAGAAGGTAAATCAATGACTAATTCATCAGATTGCAAATCCCCAGCTTGTGGCATGGCATTACCAGTAAAACTAATGCGCGCACCAATTTTGATTTGGTCAAAATTACTGAGTTTGCGGTTTGGTTGTAGGCTATTGCCATCATTCATCGTTACTTCGATTGGGAAACCTTTTACAATTTGTTCTAAAGGTTGGCGAACTACCGCAATGGGCATTGGCATACCTGTAGGTTCTTTGGTGTAAATATAGAGTAGGGCGCGTTTGCCTTTGAGGTTTTCTTTTAGTTTTTCATCTAAGTTAATTTTAATACTTAAATTGGCTTTATCATTTGCGGCAACTTGAGGTTTTTGTACACTTGAAATACCTTCGACACCGAGTTTTTCTCGAATATCATTAAGTTGTTGTGCGAGTTGTTTTTTTGCTCCTTCATCACTCATCATGCCATAAAGTTTGCTCCACAGCTCATTGGTTTTAGTAAAATCTTTGTGTTCGTAAAAAGTCATACCTAACAACCATAAGGCTTTTTGGTTGTCTGGTTCTAGTTCAACGGCTTTGGATAATAATTCTTCAGGTTCTCCTAAAAAGCTGCGGTTGTTATTTGCCAGTGCTATGGCTTCTGCTAGTTCAGTTAAAATAACGGATTCGTTTGGAGCTAATTCATTTGATTTACGGTAAGCAAGCACTGCTTGTGCGTATTTTTTCATGGAAACGAGTGAACGAGCATAAAGCATCTGTCCATCGACATCGTCTGGGTTTTGTTCAAGACGTGCTTCTAATTGTTTTATGGCTTCTTCCATGCTCATTTGGGGAGCTTGATTTTGTTGCGGATTGTTTTGAGAATTTTGGGCTTGTTGTTGAGTGGGGGCAACATAATCGACGGCTTTTGGGTTGCCTAACTTGTTATAGAAGAAGAAACTAAAAGGCACGACAAATAGTGCCACGAGTAATAGTAGCTTTGATGAGCCTTGCACTGTACTACCTTTAAGTAAAATAGTAGACAGTTGTTGCTCGTATTCTTTACGTTGTTCTTCAGTTAAATTTTTGTCTTTTAGTTGTGCTATCAAATAATTTTGTGTGAGTTTTTGGGTGCTATTAGACTTGCGGTAAAATAACCAAAACAAAACCAGTGCAGCAACACTAATAGCGATAAAAGTAATCAATAAAGAACTGTTCATAAGTTTGACTCATTAGAAGTGTTGTTGGCGTTCTTCTTGATGGTTCGAATAACAATAAAACCAGCAATAAGTAAAATAAGTAGTGGCATAAACCATAAAACAAGCGTATCTGCTCGCATTGGTGGGTTGTAACGCACAAAGTCCCCATAGCGTTCAACTAAATAATCAGTAATCTCAGTTTGACTCATGTCTTTTTGAACCATTTTTGCCACTTCGTTACGTAAGTCTTTTGCGAGACCAGCATCAGAGTCGGCAATATTCTGGTTTTGACAAACCAAACAACGTAATTCTTCAGTCAATTGTTGGTAATCAAGACGCTGTTGCTCGGTCTTAAACTCGTGAATGTCGATAGCAAAAGCAGTGTTTGCGAATAATAGTAATGTGAATAATATTTTTTTCATAATTGTTGTAGGGTGGGGTTGCCCACCATTGTTGTTAGTTATTGGTGGGTAAGCCCACCCTACGAATTCAATTTTTTATAGTGTTTTTGTATTTCTCAATCAATGGCAATAATTCATTCTGTATATTTTGTGGGTTTAACTCCCCAACGATTTTATGGCGAATCATACCATCACCATCAACCAAAAATGTTTCAGGCGCGCCATAAACACCAAAGTCTATCCCGACCAAACCTTCGGCATCAATTAAAATGTCAGTATAGGGATTGCCAAATTGATTGAGCCAAGCATTAGCTGTTGCATCATCATCTTTGTAGTTTAAACCATAAACTGGAATAATGTTTTGACGAGCAAATTCAGTCACCATTGGGTGTTCCACTCGACAATTTGGACACCAGCTTGCCCATACATTAAGCAAATACATCTGACCTTTCAAAGTATCATTGTTGATTGTCTTACCTGTCATCAATGAAGGCAAAGCAAACTGTGGCACAGGTTTATTGATTAATGCCGAAGGCAATAAGCGCGTGTCTTTACCGAGACCTTGGTACAATAAATAAACCAATGATAAAAAAATCACTAAGGGAATGAGTGCTTTTATAACAGTTTTATTCATGCTTCTAAATACTTATCAATATTTTTCTGTTTCATTTGTTTAGCGTGACGGAAATAACGTCTATCGGTTGAAGCCCAAAAACCACCAAGCATCATTAAGATACCACCGCCCCACATCCAACGGATAAAAGGTTTGATGTAAATACGTACTGCCCAACCACCATTTTCATTAATTTGTTCACCTAATGAAATATATAAATCACGACTAAAGCCTGGATCAATAGCAGCTTCGGTCATGGGATTACCACGTCTTGGATAAAAACGTTTTTGTGGATTCATCTCGGCAATAATCTTACGGTCTTTTCTGACGATAAAATGCCCTTGACTGGCTTGGTAGTTTTCGATTTGTTTCTGCTCTACACCTTTAAACTCGATATCATAACCTTGAACAGTTTTGATTTCGCCAGGCTGCATTAAGCTATCAATTTCAAAATCAGTATGTTCGGTCATGGAAACACCAAAGATATAAATGGCGACACCAATATGGGCAATTTGCATTCCCCACACGGCTCGTGTGAGTTTGCCCTTATACTCTTTGAAGTAAAACAGTGAAGTTACAAAGACCCATAATCCACCAAATACTCCCATTGTTGCTTTAATATTCAGTGGTTTGAAAACAAACCATACTATTAAAGAAAGTACCAGTGTAATGATAAGAGAAGGTAAGAGTTGTTTCATCACTCGTTTAATATCATCTTTTTGCCAGCGGTAATA
>JALWML010000030.1 GCA_027083915.1 Lysobacterales bacterium
AATAAATTTAAAGAAGTTGTTCAATCAAATTATGCAAGCGCTGTAAGCTCTGGTACTGCTGGACTGATAATTGCACTTCAAGCCTTAGAAGTAAAACCAAATGATGAAGTGATAACTGTTTCCTATACTGTTCCTGCCACAGTCAACAGCATATTAGCTATAGGTGCAAAGGCTGTAATGGTAGACATTGAAACTGACACTCTTGGCATGTGCCCACTGGCTTTAGAAAAGGCTATAACAAAAAAAACCAAAGCCATTATTGTGGTACATGCTTTTGGAAAAGCTGCTAACATCATTGAAACTATAGCAATTGCTAAAGAACACGACATTCCTGTTATAGAAGATGCTTGCGAAGCTATCGGTAACAAACTTAATGGTAAATCCTTGGGAAGTTTTGCCGATATTGGTGTCTTTGCCTTTTACCCAAATAAACAAATCACCAGTGGCGAAGGAGGCATGCTTGTTACCAACAATAAAAAATGGCATCAAAAATTTGAAATATTAAAGAACCATGGCAGAACCATGAACGGTGATTTATATGACCAAATAAGCCTTGGTTGGAACTTTCGTTTAAGTGACATCAACGCAGCCTTAGGACTTTCACAATTAAAAAGACTTGAGCAAATCATAGAAAAACGCAAAACACTTGCTAACTATTACCAACACTACCTTAGGAATACTGCTGGAATTACCCTTCCACAATTCTCACCACAAGAAAGCGATTCAGCGTGGTTTGTCTATGTTGTTTTAATTAAAAATCCTGACCTAATTAAAGATAAAATGGCACAATCAGGTATTCAATGCGGACGTTATTTTTCTCCTGTTCACTTACAACCTTTTTACAAAAACCTATTCCCAAATCTTAAGTTATCACAAACTGAACGCTATGCAAAACAAACCCTTGCCTTACCCTTTTACTCCCAATTAACAAGGAAAGACATCGTATTTATCTGCAACAGCTTATTAAACTGTATGAATTAAGCTGTTAGTTTGTTAAAATGTCGTTAACTTAACTAACCAAAACATCTGTTATTATGAAAACGGCTAAAAAAAACATACTCTTGACCGCCATTCTTGCTACTTTTACAGCAGGCGCACAAAATTCTAATGAACTTCAGTCTCTTGACCAAATAAATTTAGCTTACTCTGGCGATGAAACACGCCTTGGAGTTGGCATTACTGAAAATGGTGATTTTATTGGCGATTTTCTCAAATCATTTAATACGACTTACCGTTCAAACTGGATGGCTCAAGCATGGTATTCTGATGGCGCAGGTGGTGTTGAGCTTGATTATCATTGGGTTTCTGCTGATAGCGAACAAGCCTTAATTGACAATGTACAAGATTATAAAGTCAACAAACTATTTTTTGCCTTAGATCAAAATACATTTGATGACCGTAAGCTCACTATTGGTGGTGGCAGAGAATCTGAAGATTTGTTTTGGAACATTTATGGAAGCAAGGCAACAACTGGACGCAGGTTAACTAGTGATGTTTCAGTATTCACCAATGACATCATTGTTGGAACACTAGGCAACCATGTAACTAACCAATCTCGCACGATTGAAGATATTACCAGAATCTATGAACAACCCTATGATTGGGGCTTTGGCGGACGATTAGGTAAATACTTTGACAATAATTTAGTGCGTCTTACTGGCGGATTAGATTATGAAACAGGCGATTTTAGCTCTGACCAATTTACTGCAAGCATTGATGTTGAGAAATACTTTGCCAACACTGGACACTCTATCGCACTACATGTTGAATC
>JALWML010000031.1 GCA_027083915.1 Lysobacterales bacterium
GGCTTGTTTAATTTAAATTCATTCATTGTAAGTATCTCTTGTTAAGTTTATGTTCGGCAAAAACATTGTAACTCAACTTTAGGTACTTACACCTAGGGACACACTTTTATGGACGGTATGGGAAAATTATCTGCCCCCATTCACGCAACCTACCCAATCAAAGACATCAAACAAGCAGTCGCCGTAGCCGCTAGTGGTCAACGTAATGGTAAAGTAGTTTTAGTGAAGGAATAAGTCAAAAGCCGCAAACAAAAAATCTTGTCATTGCAAAACGAACGATGTGGCAATCTATTGAACATATCGAGACTTTAAGAGATTGCCACGTCGCTTCGCTCCTCGCAATGACCTGCATTTTAAAAAACTCCCAACCCGTAAGGTGCGGCTTGCCCACCATTTTTAAAACTGATTGATAATCGAGGTTACTGAAAGACTGTTGATGGGCGGGGCCACATCTTACCCACTTTTCACTTTCACGGTGAAGAATAAAGTAGCAAAAAATAGCATAGCTATGATTTTAGCTTAAGTACTGGATGAATATTTAATTAATTGTTGTCTTCTGTTAAAGTGCATCACCTTTATTAAATGGAACATATATGAAAACTAAATTAATACTTTTGACCTTATTGCTATCAACTACAACTTTCGCAGATACTGTATTGGGTTTTTATGCTGGTGCTAACTATTGGAATTACAATATGTCTGGCCAAATTAACTCTGTAGGCAATGTCGCGGGCAATGTCAATATTGACTACAGTGATGACAGCAGTGCTGTTTTTTACGCAGCTTTAGAACATCCTATTCCATTTTTACCGAATATAAAACTACAGAAAAATAGTATTCAGTCTAACGGAATAATTAATATTTCGAATATTTCAGACTTTCCAGGTCAATCTTTTGATGTTAACTCTGACCTAGATTTCAGCCATACAGATATCATGTTGTATTATGAATTATTGGATAACTGGGTAAATCTTGATTTTGGATTGAGTTTTAAAAACTTTGATGGTTCTACATCATTTATTGCACAAGATGTATTGAATGAGCAGTCACAGTTTAATGTTTGGATCCCCATGTTGTACGCCAAAGGGAAAATTGATTTGCCATTTACAGGTTTTTCTACCTCACTTACCCTTGAAGCATTGAGTTTTGATGACAACAAAGTAACAGATATGGCTGCTGCTATCAATTATGAAAGTGACAGTGGATTAGGTGCCGAAGCAGGGTATAGAAATTTAACCATTGATCTGCAAAGCATTGGTAGTTTAAAAAGTGACATAAGCATGGATGGATTTTATTTGGGTGTAAATTTCCACTTTTAAGAAATGCTATATAGTGGCTGACCGAGAAAGAAGTAATTTAATTAAGGGCATCATTTTACAATGCATGCCCTTTTTTAATTCAAAACAACTTTCATACCGTTTTTTATAAGCCTGTACTTTGGCTAACTTTTCTTCCCTCGTTACCATGCTCCCGCGTGGTAATGCATATTCTGAAGATAAAACTCCCAATCCGTAAGGTGCGGCTTGCCCACCATTTTAATAATAATTGATTAACAAAGCATATTAAACACAACCCAAATAGAATACAACTATACAATTGTCTATGCTATTATGTATTGAATTTAAATCATCAATCAATTATGAAAAAGTTAATTTCTTACAAAGGAAAAAAGGCAGTATTTGAAGACAATACGCAGCTTTCCGAATGGTACGACGATATTCTCGTATTGTCGAAGAATTATTGCCTACTTTCGAGAGAC
>JALWML010000032.1 GCA_027083915.1 Lysobacterales bacterium
CGTGACAAGCCAAATTTCTTATTCTTTTGCTGAATAACTTGTCTGAAGTCTTCAAAGGAATCAAACAATTCAAATTCATACTTTTTGGACTGGAAAGGCTTGGCGCTACCTAAATTATTGCTCAGTAGCCCATCAACAAAATCTACATATGCATTCCCACCGCCGACTCTAAACTGTGAACTTAATTTTTGTACTTGGGTGTTTGGGCTAGATTTCAACTTTATAAAATCTTGAGTGTTTGCATCAGAGGGTTTAATGGTTTGGTTTTCATCGTAAAACAGCACTGCCTTTTTTGATTGCTTACAGACCCAATCCAACTCGCTGCAGTTATGTTTATCAAACCCTAAGGCAGCACATACTTTATCAAATGAGGCAAAATATGACCCTAAATTCTTTCGTTTTCGCAAACGGTGGGATTCATCTACCAAAACAATATCATAAGAGTTTTTCGCCAATTCAGTTGGCCCAATCACCATATTTGGTTTCAACCGAGAAATATTCCTAAAGGCCTTCTTCAAGGTCTTACGAAAAGATGCCATAGGTACGACTAAAGCCATGCTTGGGTTTGGGTACTTTTGTGTTATTTGCTCAAGCACCTCCCTGAACTCAGATTCCTCACTTGAGAACTCTTTAAAATTCATTTCATCTTCACTTGTTTGAAGCAGCTTAAATAAAAAAATCGCAAGAACCGACTTACCTGTTCCCGCTCCACCCTCAACAATCAATGTCTCCAAATTATCATCCAATAAAGCATGCATAATGCCCAGCAAACCTTGCCTTTGTTCAAAAGATAGTGATTTATAGGGTGAATATTTGAACAAGTCCGAGTTGTTTATTGACTCTAAAGATTGCTTAACGACACCTTCAACTTGAAGCTTTTTCCAGACACTTTTAAATACTTTCGAATATAGCTCGCCTTTTTGGTAATAATTATGGTCAACGATTCCTAAATTTCCATTAAGTAGTTCGAATTTTCCATCAGCCGCCATGTATTTTATTAAACTAGACTCAACATCCAATGTTGCTGACTTGTTAAAGTAATCACTAGTGATTAAGTGAACCGTAGTCAGTTTGCTTTTATCTTTGTGTTTTAAGTGGGTATTCATGCGCGTTAACGCATCTGTAGTTTCACCTATATATGCTTTGCACTTTTCCTCATCACTTAACACATATACTAAAGGCCACTGACCGCTTGCAAATGCATTGTTTTCGATACTTTGAATTGATGCTTGGGAAAAATTATAATGGTTAACTTCTACAAGGTTTTTATCCTTCATAATTCAGTATACTTCTTGGCTGAACCTTTAGCCTTATTTACGGGATATTTTTCATGGTTCTTTTTGATTTTATCAAGTACAATTTGTTTCACATTTAAGTCATAGTTATCAGCTAAAAGTAAGGCATAGGCAAACACATCTGCTAGCTCTTCTTTAACTTTTTCAATATCGGCATCCTCAGGTGACTTCCACAAAAAAGCTTCCAATAATTCACTTGATTCAATATTAAGCGCCAATGCTAAGTCTTTGGGATTATGAAACTGCCTCCAATCACGTTCATCACGAAAGTTTCTTAATTGTTTCAGTATTTCGTCCATATATCTCCCATAAAGATTTTTGAATACGAAGACTATTACTACCAACTCATAAATATATTGTTCACAGCATACATTAACGCCTTGGATTCTTTTTGCTAGGGGTGTTTCTCCGCACGCTTATTGTGTACTAGAGGTTCCCAGTACCTGGCAATGATACAT
>JALWML010000033.1 GCA_027083915.1 Lysobacterales bacterium
ACTCGAAACCATTCCCAGAACATAATACTTGTTGATGATGGTTGTGACACTGAAAATAAAGAAATATTATCAAATTTAGAACAACTTCCTGAAGTCACCTTACTCACCCACAGTGAAAATCAAGGTAAAGGTTTTGCCATCCACACAGGAATAGAATATGCTCTGGAAAATAATGCCAAAACAATCATCATGCTTGATAGTGACGGGCAACATCGACCAGAAGAGTTACCTAAGTTTTTAGAGTTTGCTCAGTCCAGACCTTTTAATCTCGTTATTGGTGTTCGAACCGAAATCGACAAAATGCCTCTGCGCAGCAAGATAGGCAATATCTCAATGGCAAAGGTTTTTGGATTTTTATATGGTCAAAAGTTAAAGGATACTCAGTCAGGTTATCGCATGATGTCAGCAAAGTTTGCTCGACTATTCTTAGATAATGTTGAAGCTGGACGTTATGAAACAGAGATGCAAATGTTAATGTTCGCCGCTAAAAGCAAGATACATATTGATCAAATTCCAATAGAAACACGCTATTTTGATGGTAATTCAAATTCAAAGTTTCGCCCCTTAGCTGACTCCTTGCGAGTGCTGGGTTCATTTGCTAAATACTCTGGTGTTGGCTTTGCTTCTTTCTTACTTGATTATTCAATTTTTATCTTTTTGAGTAGTTTTTTGGGCATCTATTTCATCACTGCACATTTATGCTCACGCATTATTAGTGGCACCTTTAATTTTACTGCCAATCGAAAGTATGTATTTAATCACAAACACTCATTAGGGAAGTCCATCAGCAAATACCTTGTTGCAGTTGCCTTATCATTGGCTATTTCATCAGTCCTCTTATACCTGTTTGTTGATGTTTTGCATGTAACAACCTCAGTGGCGAAATTGTTTGCCGAAGCATCTACTTTTTTGCTTAATTATTTTATTCTCAAACACTTTGTCTTTAAAGAATAATGGGTTTTTATCAGTTAGAGCCCTTACTTTATCTGTTTCTGATTATTGGTCTTTTTTATGCTAATGGTTTATTTCTAACAAGAACTTTTTTCTCAAGCACTTTGTGGACGGAGAAATTTTTTGTCACTTCAGTTGTTGGTATTGGTGTTTGTGTTCTGCTGTTATTCTTGCTTGCTCTGCTCGGCTTTCTCACGCCTATCATGGTTTTGATTCTGTTTTCTATTGCCCCTGCTTATCTGCTTTGGACAAATGATAAAAGTGAGCCATTTTTTAATCTTAATACGACTTATGAAGGAATCATTCAGCACGCAGGAATCATTGCGATTATCTTGTTGTTTTTATTCACTGAAACTTATTTAGTATTTTTCCCAGAAACCAGCTCTGATGCCATGCGCTACCATTTACCTTATGCACGTTTTTATGTTGAAAACCACGGATTAGCCGTCAATGAGTTTTTACGCTATCCAATTTTCACACACAATGTCAATCTGATTTTCTCTCTCGGTTATTTGTTTGAAAACAAAAATCAAGGCGATGTCTTGGCTCGATTATTTAACGTTTATTTTATGACCTTATTATTGTTGGGCTTGTACTCTTTAACATTAAAAAACTTTGGAAAAATTACTGCCTTTATTGCCTGCCTTATTCTCATCAAAGTGAAGATGTTGCGTGTTATTATGATTGCAGCTTATGTTGATATTGGTTTAGCTTTATTTATCTTTGCTTGTGTTTATTTTATGTACCTGTGGCAAAAAACCAAACAAGGGCATTGGTTAACCCTCTCTGCATTTATGC
>JALWML010000034.1 GCA_027083915.1 Lysobacterales bacterium
ACCATAGCAGATGGCACACGCACAACTGCATTAGGGCACATGACTTTTCCTTTCATTCAACAATATGTCGATGAAATAAGCACAACAAGCGAACAAGCCATTATCGAAGCGGTCAAATTTCACTTACTTCGCATGAAAATAGTGGTTGAACCATCAGGAGCTTTGGGATTGGCTGCATTATTGTCAAAAAGCGTAAAAGCAGAAGGGAAAATTGGTATTATTATCAGTGGTGGCAATATTGACCCACCCATATTACAGGGCATTCTAGGAGAATAAAATGAAAACTATTGGATTACTCGGTGGCATGAGTTGGGAAAGTACACAATGGTATTACCAAGCGATAAACCAAGGCATTAAAGCGAAACTTGGTGGGTTACATTCTGCCAAAATTGCCCTGTATAGCGTTGATTTTGCCGAAATCGAACAATTGCAAATGCAAGGTGATTGGCAAAAAGCAGGTGAAGTATTGGCTCAAGCAGCCCTTGGTGTAGAAAAATGCGGTGCTGATTTTTTATTGATTTGCACCAATACCATGCACAAAGTCGCTGACGATATTCAAGCAAAACTCTCAATCCCAATTCTGCATATCGCTGATGCTACGGCAGAGGAACTGGTAAAACAAGGTGTTTCAAAAGTGGGTTTGCTTGGTACGGCGTTTACCATGGAGCAAGATTTTTACAAAGGACGTTTAGAAGAAAAATATGGACTAGAAGTTGTTATTCCCAACCAAAATGATAGGCAAATAGTACACAAGGTTATTTATGACGAACTGTGCTTGGGACACATACAAGAGCATTCAAAACAAGACTATTTAAGAATCATCAAAGAGCTTGCTAATCAGGGCGCTCAAGGCGTGATTTTAGGTTGTACAGAAATCGGCTTGTTGGTTAAACAAACCGATACTCAAGTTAAGTTATTTGATACCACCTCTATTCATGCAGATGCGGCTATTAAAAAAGCATTAAAGGATTAATACAATTCTAACTCCACAATTAGCGGCAAATGGTCAGACCCAAAGTCATCACCAGATTTTATTGTAATTACTTTAAATTTTTTTGAAATCAAACAGTGGTCAATTGGTATCATCAAAGGTAGCAAATTTGTCGGCCATGTTGGGATAATACCAAAACCTTTGCTAGCATTAGTAAGTCCTGTACCAGACTCAAAAACCGCATAGTCCTCAGACCAAATAGTTGTGTTGAGATCTCCAATTACAATTATTTCACCATCTATTTTTTTAATTCGCTCAGATGCGACTTTAATTTGTGCATTGCGTTTATCATAATATTCCTTGGTTACAGGAGGAAGTGGGTGTATGGCAATAATATTAAATGAGGCACCCTTAAATACAAATTTCACCTCAATACTTGGCAACTCTAAATCTGTCCAAAAGTGCACTTGAAAGTTCTCAATTGGTATTTTGCTATATAAAGCAATACCAAAGTTATCCGACCTTGGTCGTTCTATAGAGAAAGGATAAACGGTTTTTATAGCAGTTAGGCTTTTCATCCATGATTTATCAACCTCCTGTAAAATCACAACATCGGACTGTTCTTTATATATTTGTTTTATTAATTTTAAATGCTGTGTGTTTGAGGTTAAAACATTGCTATGAAATAACTTAATTGTTGTTGGATTGCCTTTCTGCTTTTGGCTTTGTTTATTAGTGTAGCTTGGTATGATAAAAAATGCGTTTATTAAAAAGATTACTGTTGAGATAGTACTGAAAGTTTTATTTTTTAT
>JALWML010000035.1 GCA_027083915.1 Lysobacterales bacterium
TGAGTTGTTGGTGCGTGGATCTCGTCTGCCGATAAGCTGCATAGGGAATTCTGTGCTTTTCTGTTTGCTTTCAAACTCAGATTTAACACGTTGGATGTCAGCTTTGATTTCTTCGGGGAGCATGTGTATGTGCTGGTCTTTGGTTAATAAGCGTTGTGGCATACATGGTTGCAATGCACCGAGATCGATGCCATGTTTTGATTGGATGACTTTTTCGAGATTGAGGTCTTTATATGGCCCTTGTTTTAGTCCATCATCAATAATGCCTCGCTCTCCTTTTTTGTTGATATGGCGTTTGGTCAGCCATGTTTTGATTTGGCTTTTGATTCCTTTGGGTTGCATACGCGCCCACAATTCGACAAATATTTCTCTGTCGCTTCGTTGTTCTTTATTTGGTTTGAATAGTGTTTCGCTGTATTTAACGGTATTTTGTACTGCCAGGGTGTGAAATGCCATGTTGTAGTGGTCTCGCTCTAGGCTTGACGTGGGTGGCAAAATGATATTGGCGTGGCGTGATGATTCGTTGAGGTAAAAATCAATGGATACCATGTAATCAAGACTGGCTAAGGCTTTATCCATTTTATTGCCATTGGGTGTACTTAGTACTGGATTGCCTGAGTTGATTATCAGCATTTTTATTTGCCCTTCGCCTTCGGTCATTATTTCATCGGCTAAGACACTGACTGGCAGCTCTCCTGCAAAACTGGGCAACCCTTTAAGGCGCGAATGGTATTTACCAAATGTTTTTCGATTTTTTTGTTTGCGGGCGGGTTCGATAATGTCAAAAGCGGGTTTGGTGAACATCACTCCGCCTGCTTTATCAAAGTTACCGGTGACCATATTGAGGATATTGCCTAACCATTGTGTAAATGTACCAAACTTTTGTGTCGATGCACCAAAACGGGTGTAACAACAGGCTGTTTTAGCTCTGCAAAAATCTTCTGTCAATTGTTGGATGACTTCAGCTTTGATGCCTGTTATTTTGGCAACCGACTGAGGTGTGTAGTCATTAACTAACTCTTTTATGTCTGTTAACCCATGGGTAAAGTCTTTGATGTGTCCAAGTGTTTCGTGCTTATTTTTGAATACTTCATTAAGCATTGCCAATAATAAATAAACATCGGCTGCTGGATTAATGTAAATATGTTGGTCAGCGAGTTTGGAGGTTTCGGTATATCGAGGATCGACATTAATAACCTGCCCTCCTCTTTTTTGTATGTCTTTGAGTCGTTGTGCTACTTTTGGTGCGGTCATCATCGAACCATTGGAGACCACTGGATTGGCTCCGATAATTAATACACAATCGGTTCTATCCAAATCGGGTACTGGCACTAATAATTGATGTCCATAGAGTAATTGTGCGGCTAATTGGTCTGCTAATTGATCAACAGAAGTGGCACTGTAACGGTTTTTACTCTTTAAGGTGCGTGAAAACAGCGGCATAAAGAGCATCGCGCCCATATTGTGTACGCCTGGGTTGCCTGAGTAAGTCGCCACGGCATTTTTGCCGTGTTGTTTTTGGATGCGCTTGATATTGTCTGTGACTTCATCAAAAGCTTGCTTCCATGATATTGTTTGCCAACCATCTTTGGTCTTTTTTTGCGGTTGTTTGAGTCGTTCTTCATCATAGTAGACATCTTGCAATGCCACACCTTTGGGGCAAATATGCCCTTTGCTTAATGGGTCTTTTTTATCACCTTTGATGGAGAGTATTTTGTTGCCTTGGTATTTTATCTCAAGAC
>JALWML010000036.1 GCA_027083915.1 Lysobacterales bacterium
CGTTTTTGTGGGGCAAATAAATGTGGTAAATGAGCGTAATTAAATACCGACAACCTATCGGGTGACATTTCTATTACCGCATCCACCGTCAGTGCAAAGCTCTCTAATGTTTGAAATGGCAAACCATAAATTAAATCAACACTGATAGAACGGGCATTGACATCGCGACACGCTTGAATAATATCGCTGGTCATTTGTGTTGGTTGAATACGGTTAACAGCTTTTTGCACCACTGGATTGACATCTTGCACTCCCAATGAAAAACGATTAAAGCCATAACCTGCTAACTTCTTCATGCTTTGTTTGGTAACCGAGCGTGGATCAATTTCGATGGAATAATCCCGTTTTTCTGTATCAATAAGTGGGAAATATTTGGCAATTAATGCCATCATTCTCTCAAACTGCTGTTCGGTTAAAAAGGTGGGTGTTCCGCCGCCGAAGTGCATTTGTTCTACCAAACGGGATTTGTCGTATAGTTTTGAGACGATGGACATTTCTTTTTCGAGATAATCCAGATAGACATCTGCTTTGTCACGTTTTTTGGTGGCTATTTTATTGCAGGCACAGAAAAAACATAAGGTGTCGCAAAAAGGAATATGAAAATAAAGGGAGATGGGTTTACCCTTATTGACATCATTACTTTCTGTAGCCACTTTGGTGTAATTATCTTGACGAAATGAATCGTTAAAAACCACAGCCGTTGGATAAGAGGTATAACGAGGGCCTGCTTTGTCGTATTTTTTAATCAGGTCTATATTAAATTCTGGTAAAGTATTCATGCGTTGGTTTTTAATAAAAGGGGTATGATAGTTTTTCACTATAAACTTAAATATGATTTAGGTCAATTTTATTCTAAAATAGTAAATCGCTGATACAAATCTGGGTTTTCGTTTAATGGTTTACCATTGAGCTCAACCCAAGAGTGAGCATTGAATTTTTCTGTCTTATTGACACCAATTTTGTGTTCAACACCATAACCTAAAGCTTTCAAGTGATGATAAAGCGCAATAGAACGCGGCAAACAACGACAGTTTCTGACTGTGCGTGCTGCCCAAAAATAACTTTTTACAATATTATCAACCTTTGACTTTTTAAATGAACTAAGAGGTTGTTCTAATACGTGTTTATAGTCACTGTTGTTTAAATCATCGGTTATTGTTTTTAAATAACGGCGCGCAGAGGGTAGCAATAATAAAGTCATTAATTTCGTTTTAAAGTTCATCAAGCAACTCCAAAAACTCAGTTAGACTATTTGGACTATGTTGATAACTCACTTGGTAACAGGTGCTTTGTAACGAGAGTTGGTAGCAGAAATCTAAATGATTTTTTAAATGATGAGCATTAAATAATCGCGTGGCAATGCTGTGACTGATAAGGTTTTTTAATGTTTCAATAGCATTTAATTCAACAAGAGAAACCTTAGCGTTTGTGTCTTTTTTGATAAACATAAAATGGACTTTCTTGTTTATTGGTTGCCCATTATAGTGCTGTTTTGTGGTGAGTTTTAATTGAGGAAAGTTCGTTAACAACGTTGTTTGGCCATTAATGATTTTTACTGGCACAATATCATCGGCTATTCGGCAGGCATTTGCAGACTCACTGATAAATCGTGCTATGGTTGATTTTCCTGTTCCCGACTCGGCAAGAAAAATAAAAACGTTGTCATTCAGAATACACGCTGATGTGTGAAAACAAAAAACATTATTCAGGGCTAAATTTAAGATTAGAGCAGGACCTAAAAG
>JALWML010000037.1 GCA_027083915.1 Lysobacterales bacterium
AACGTAGTATAAAAGCGAAGAAAAGGTGGGAACAATTAGCCAAACACGAAGAAAATAGCAGGAATCATCAGACTTTTTGAATTATGACCGAATTACGATTAATTATACTTGCTATAGGAGCCGTCATACTGGGCTTAATCTATTACTTTGGCACGCGCAAAAAGGATGAAGAGGTCGACAATGAATTTGAGCCAATTGAGCCAAACCTTAATGGTAAAACACCCAAAACAGCGCCTAACGAACTGCCTCGAAAAAAACAAAGTCTCTCAATAGATGAAGCACACAAAGTCCTTCAACAACAAGAGTCTCATGCGCACGCTAAGAAAGAAAAGATTGTCACGCTTTTTTTACATGCCAAACAAGGCCAACAATTTGATTGGCACTTAATTCAAAATGCAGCCGAACAAGTGGGTTTGGAGTTTGGAGCAGACAACCTCTATTATCGCTTTAATGGATTTGGCACCAATAAACAATTGGTTTTTATGGTTGCCAATATGCTTAAGCCGGGTATTTTTCAACCTGATATGCGTACAACGGGTTTGGTCATGATTATGACATTGCCAGGAGTATTGCCCGCACTTGATATGTGGGATAGCATGTTTCCTGTAGGCGAGCGTATCGCTGATATATTGGGTGGTAAACTCACCGACGAAAACCACCATGTTTTTACACGCCAACGAATAGCCTCTATGCGTGAAGAGATGCGACAATTCGATCATGATGTCCATTAAAGCAGAGTTAAGTGCATTAAGAAAACAGCTTAATGACTACGCCTACCGCTATTATGTATTAGATGAACCGACAATAAGTGATTCACAATACGATGAATTGTACAAAAAGCTCTTAAACCTAGAAAAACAACATCCCGAACTCATTACATCAGATTCTCCAACTCAACGTGTTGGCGATAAACCATTGGATGGGTTTAAACAGATAAAACATGAAATGCCAATGCTGTCTTTAGGCAATGTTTTTTCTGAACAAGAATTAAGTGAGTTTGATAGTCGCTTGCAAGAATTAGCACAAATGAGTCAAATCAGCTATGCAGCAGAACCCAAACTTGATGGACTGGCTGTGAGTATCACTTATATCGACGGACAACTAAGCCAAGCGGCAACACGCGGAGATGGCAGTGTCGGTGAGGATATTACTGCTAATGTCAAAACCATCAAAGCCATCCCCTTAAGTTTGCGAGGGGAAAATTTCCCGCATAAGGTTGAAGTGAGAGGCGAGGTTATCATGACCCGAAGTGGCTTTGAGCATTATAATCGACAAGCCGAAATCAAAGGTGAAAAGACTTTTGCCAATCCACGTAATGCCGCAGCAGGCTCTTTACGTCAACTTGACCCACGCAAAACCGCCCGTAGACCTTTAGCATTTTATGCTTACAGTCTGGGTGTGATTTCCCAAGAGTTAAAGTTTAAAACCCACAGCGAAACATTGGATTGGGTTAAATCATTAGGCATTCCAGTCAATCCTCTTAATCAGATTGTTCAAGGTGCGCAAGGGTGTATGGAATTTTACCAAATGGTTGGTGAAAAAAGACCAACACTAGATTACGACATAGATGGTGTTGTCTATAAAGTTAATGACTTAGCCTTACAAAAGAAGCTCGGTTTCGTCACCAAATCACCTCGATGGGCAACGGCGCATAAATTTCCAGCAGAAGAAGCCACAACAACAATTGAAAACATAGATGTGCAAGTTGGTCGCACAGGCAGCATCACACCTGTTGCAC
>JALWML010000038.1 GCA_027083915.1 Lysobacterales bacterium
GTAATCATAGTAGTGTCGAACTCACCTGTATTCAATGCCATGAATTTCATTTCGAACAACAATTAAATAAGGGAAAAGGAGAGAAAAATGATTAAGAAATTGAAAATACTGATTTTACCATTATTATTACCTGTATTTGTAGGCAACACACAACAGGTAGGAGGTGAGTTTAATTCTAAATTCGCAGGGGTTGCACAAATGGAACGTGATTTTTCAAATGAAGGGACGCATTGGAGACCGAATAATCATCCCTCTACAGCAGTTGCTGTGGCGCCTTCAGATAATCATTTGTCAATTGAAAATATTAAACAAGTTCTGGCTCAAGCAATCTCCCAAGCACAAAGTATTGGACAGTTAGCAACAATTGCGGTTGTTGATAGAGTTGGTAATGTCTTGGCTGTTTATCGCATGAATGGCGTTGATACTCAAGTCACAATTACATCTGCTGTTCCTCCAATAGTAGAAAAAGGATTAGATAATATTGTTTTACCCTCAGGTGCTGATGGGGATGCCTTAGCAGCTATTGCTAAAGCTATAACTGGAGCTTATTTATCAAGTTCGGGTAATGCTTTTTCCACCAGAACCGCTGGACAAATTATTCAAGAACACTTTAATCCAGGGGAAGACAATCAACCATCGGGTCCTTTATTTGGTGTTCAGTTTAGTCAGTTGCCTTGTTCAGATTTTTCATTACGTTATGATCCAACAAAAAATATTGGACCACAACGTTCCCCCTTAGGTCTATCGGCTGATTCAGGTGGTTTTCCTTTATATAAAAATGGTGAAGTGGTTGGTGGAGTCGGTGTAATCTCTGATAAACTTTATTCTATTGATAAAAATATAATGGATTTTGATCATGATAATGATGAGCTCATTGCCCTCGCTGCGACTATTGGTTTTGAGCCTCCCATCGGAATTAAGGCTAATCGAGTCACTGTTGATGGAAAAACCTTACGATACAGTGATATTTTATCTTCTGAAGTGTCACAATCTTCAGGAAACTTTGATGCGATACCTGCATCAACCGGAAATTTAATTGCTGTTAATACCTACACTGATGGCACAATTAAAAGAGGCATGGTTTATGGGCACGAAGAATCGGGAGTCAGAGCAGATTCAACTCTATATGCTAATTTAAATGCTTATGTTTTTGTTGATGAAAATAACAATAATCGTTTTGCTCCACAATCAGGATCTGATGCCTCTGTTATTAATTCTGTTGCACCATTATCTACCAATGAAGTCCAGGAAATATTAAAAGCGGCTTTGGATATTGCTAATCGGGCACGAGCGCAAATCCGACAACCATTAGGTTCTCAAGCACAAGTAACAATTGCAGTGGTGGACTCACTAGGTAATAACTTAGGAATGGTTCGTACAGCAGATGCTCCTGTTTTTGGATCAGATGTGGCTTTACAAAAAGCTCGCACAGCAGCCTTTTTCTCCAATACTGACGCAGCGAACTTTTTAACAAATATTACAACGCTGACTAATTACTTTGATACGGATTTAATGGTTAAAGAAACCGTCGCTATACCAGATTATGTTACGGCAGTTAAAAGTTTTGTTGGCACTAATGCTTTAAGCGATGGCACTGCCTTTTCAGATAGAGCAGGTGGAAATTTATCCCGTCCATTTTATGCAGATGGTATAGAGGCAAATGAACACGGTCCTTTGAGTAAATCATTTAGAAATAACGAATGGAGTTTTTTATCAACTGGATTACAACTTGAC
>JALWML010000039.1 GCA_027083915.1 Lysobacterales bacterium
CTCCTCTAAATTTATTATTTTGTATAGCTAAAGCACCGCTGCTTAAATTTGCCAAAAAGATGCCTTTAAAACTGGCAGCACTTGAATCAATATTATTGCTATCAATACTAAGTGTTGTGGCAGTATCTATATCGATGGCGTTAATTAGTTGGTTGCTAAAGTTATTGTTTGCAATGGAATGGTTGTCAGATATTGTGTTTGTGGCAATTTCAATGGCTTTATTACCTGCTGTAAATGTCCCATTGTTTATAGTGGTATTATTGCTGTTATTAATTTCTATAGCATTGGCAGTAGACACACCCATATCAAAATCTACCGCACTAATGGTGACATAAGAGGTTTCATCAAAGTGTAATATATTATTTGGGTTACTATCGCCAGAAAAACTCAAAATACCATTAGTTGGGCTTGAAGAAGTAATGGTGATTAAATCCGTTGGACTTTGCTTAATGATTTTGTAGAAATTGGCATTTACTGGAAAAGTAAAAGGACGTAATCTAAATGTGACTGCACCTTTCATACCACGGCGATATAAATCATCAAATGCCTCTTGAGCCGTAGCATAATCTGGTGTTGTACCACCAATAGAATAAAACACACCTGTAGCAGCATCGGCATTATCCATTGGTGCAATACTGCTTCCTGCCAAAGATGGAATGTCGGCTCCAATATAAGTGTTTATGGAAGCTCGTGCTTCATCATCCAAATCATTGCTTACCTCAGGTTGAGGATGAGCGACTAAATATTTATCGCCAATTGATGCACCAAACAAGCGCAAATTGCCAGTGCTTGCATTGACAAAAGTAACATTTCGAGAAAGACCAATTTTGGGATGTTTGGGCTGTGTGCCTCGTTGAAATGCATTGATACTGGTAAAACTGGTTAAATCGCCCCAAAAACTGATAGTTCCACCAGCGGTATAATAATCATTATCAAATAATTCGGCAACGGCATCACGGCTTGCATCTGTGCTGGCGACAAAGGTTTTGCCCGTTCCTGTATTGATGAAAATATTATTATTAATCCAAACAGAATCCGCATCGGTTGCTGAAACATTTAAGGGAATATCATCAAGATGTTCCATTTTTATGCTGTTGTGTAAAAATTTAACTTTATTGCTTAAATTTGCACCAATAGAGCTGCCCACAGGATTGGTTGATGAAATCGTATTATTATAGACCAATAATGGTGATGAAATGATGTCACCACTTATATCCATGCCCACTTCAGCAGTACCAAGACTGTTGAGTTTTATTTCATTACTGAAAACAGAACCCAATCCACTAATATGTAGAGCGGTATAATTCAATGTGCGAGCGTATGAACTATCAACTGTATTATTGTTAATAGTGCTGTCTGTTGTGACCCCAGTGACAAGAATAGATTTAATCGCTTGATTGGTAAACGTGTTATTGCTGACGGTAATAGTTGGTTTATTTGAACCAAGAAGAGATAGACCAGAATAACCATTTTCAAAAGAATTGCCCGTAAAAATCAAACCTGTACTGGTGACATCTATGCTTGGATTATTGATTGAAGAATAGATTAATTCGCCGCGATTCGAAATAATATTGATATAATTTAAACCATGAAAAATACAATTAGCTACCGTGATTGAGTCTGTATCATCAAGTAATACAATCATATGTTGATAATCTGCATTAGTGGCTTCAAATTCAAGATTGACAAAACTTATATACTTGACATTTGAGAGTTTGAACGCAAAGTTAAATGTAACAGGCGATAAGTTTTTTATAATAACTGTATCACTTGGAGTGGCACGTTTAAAAACAACTCGATCATCAACATTGCCTGTACGCGTGATATTGTTGATAATAACTGCTTCATTATAAGTGCCGGAACGAATTCTAAAATTCACAGGAGCAGAAATTCCCTCACTGTTCAGGTCAGCTACCGCATCAGCAATAGAGCTATAATCATCACTACCATCTTGATTGATGAAATAATCGCCGGCCAAAGGCACGGCATTTGCAAAAAAGCTCAAAAAGAGAGTGGTTAATAGTATTTTTTTCATGTGTTCTTTCTCCAAGGAAGATTTTCAGGTTGTATTTTTTCTAGAGCAATTAAAAGTGTGAGAAGCGCAAAACCAAGCAAGCCAACAGCAAACAAAATAGGCATAAAAGAGGCGTTACTATGACTTAAAGAAGCAATTGCAGGATTGTCGGGGTTGTAATAAACATCAACAACAGTACCTTTTCTAAATTTCAAAGCTGCAGCACGCGCCCTTTTCTCATCAGTGAAAATTATGCCAGATCCATCGAATAAGGCTCGTGTGTTACTTGATGAATCATTGAGGTTAAAGTTTTTACTGGTATAAGTGTTGCCATTGACCTCATAAGAGTAATTAATTCTCTGCACATAGCGCATAGAATAGCGATTAGTAAAAGTGGAGGTTTTTACATTTTTATAGCGTTTTTGTTGTTCCACTCCGGAGAACAAAACAATTCCCTTAACGTGTGGCCAATTTTCAACCCCTGTTCTTTGTAGATACTTGTTAACAGTTGAATATAAAGCCAAAGGAGCAATAATCATCAAAATGATAGCAATCAACAAGCGTTTGGTTTTAAGTTTCATTCTTATTCACTGTCCCTGAGTTATGCAAGGAGTTCTCTTAATTTGAATAGTTTAATTCTAGGGAAAACACATTATTCATATCAGAAAATTTAGTGAATTTTTAGTGAATTTATCTTATAACTAGCTAAAACAAAGGCATTGACATAAAATAACTTCATACGAGAAATACAATAAAAAAACTAATCATAATAATTTTATGCCCCTTCAAATCGATAGATTTAGCTATGATGAAGCCACTGGAGTCATCAAAAAGCAAAACAAAGAGTACAAATTAACCAAACTCCAAAAGAAGCTATTCGATTATTTTCTTGCTCATCCTAAGCAAATAATTGAGAAAGAAACTTTGATGCAAGAAGTGTGGGGGCGAATTGTCACCGATAATACCATTAACAAATTTATTTCGGCTTTACGACTCTATGTTGAAGAAGACTCATCTCAACCTAAGATTATTGTCACTCATTTTGGACATGGCATTAGTTTTGAAGGAACAATCAAGAACCAGCAAAATAAAAGTGGAAAAAACAAGAAAAAGCTTTCCTTATTTTTTCTATTAATTTTAGCCATTGTATTTGGCATAACTTATTCTCTTTTCAACAAAAAAGCAGAGAAAATAGCCCCTACCGATTTACAACTAAGCCTTAATGATAAACAACATATTTTAATTTTACCAACCGAATACGAAGATGTTAATATTGACGATTTACACAAAACAGGATTGGATGAGTTATTAAAAACGACTTTTAATCAAGCCAATACTGAAGGGCAAGTGGTATTCAATCCAGCCAAATTGAATAACCGGCAATCCATTGAAAAATACTGGCAAGTCGATAAGGAAATATTGATTTTGCAGTCAAAAGTGATAAAAAATGGCGATATTTATGAATCAGTGATGCGTTTGTCAAAAGGAGCGAATGTGGTGATGGAGTCCAGTTTAAGTAACCCAAACTTAGATGAATTGCTTAAATACCAAATGGATAAAATTGCTTCATACCAAAATGCTGAATCTGATAAATCCTTAATAACCCAAACCAGTATTAACAATAAATATTTACAAGCTTTGGCATACAAAAAACAAGGTAAGACAAAAAAAGCTAAAGCCTTATTACAGGAAAGTTTGCAGCAAAATTCAGATAATTACCAAGCGCGTTTTGAGTTGGCTTTATTATTGCTTGAAGAAAAAGATTATACCCAAGCATTATCCCAATTAAAAACACTAAAAAATACATCACTTTATAGAAACCTGAGTGCAGAAATTGAACTAGCCATCGCTAAAATTAACTACCAACAACACGATTATGTTGAATTGATAGCGCAACTCAAAAAATACCAGGCCAGTCATACAGACATCAGTGAAGTAAAAAAAGCCAAAATAAAAATTCAATTAGCCGATGCCTATAGAGTAAAAGATGAATTATCTCAGGCGATGAAGTTTTATAAACAAGCCTTATTGTCAATTGATGAAGAATTTAATCCAGGCTTATTTGCCAAAAGTTATTATGGTCAAGCAATGATTTTGGAGCATGATTCCAATAACCAGACTGTTTATGACACTTTTGATAAAGCTCTGCAATACGCCAAGGTCGCAGGCGCATACGATTTGCAAGTGTTAGCATTAGATGAAATGGCAAAAATTTTATTGGTTAGTAATCAATGGGAAAAAGGCATAACACTTAAAAAACAAGCCTTAGAAATCATGGAATTAAACGATGATAAAAGCAAAGTTGCAGGCGGTCTTGGCACTTTAGCAGCATACTTAATTCAAGCTGGACATTTTACTGAAGCCAAAAAAATTAATAATCGTTTGGGAAAAATTGCCAAGGAAATTAAAAATGATGTTCTGTATTTAAATTATTTACACTACGATGCGGTTTTATTGATGAATGTTTTCAAATTTGCCCAAGCTCGCCATCAAATCGACCAGCAATTGCAATTAGCACGGCAAAGTAATAATATTGGTATGCAATTAGATAATGCGTTTTTAGAATTTGAACTGCAACTAGCACAAAAAGATACCTCGAATTTCAAAAATATATGGGATGAACGTTTGAAAATGCTCAATAAAAATGGCTTACAGCGTTATCGTGTTTATATGAACTATTATTTGGCACGCTTCTATAAACAGAGCGGTAAGACAGCAAAAGCGATTAAACTCATTGGGCAAATTACCGAACAAGCAAAAGCCAATAATGACATAAAAATTGTAGTTGATACACAAAATCAACTAGCTGAAATTTATACCAAAAGCAACCCCCCAAAAGCCTTAGAGATTTTAAATAATCTTGAACAGTACAAACCTGATGCCAATCCTTATTTAGAACTCAAAGCTTTGGTTTACTATGAACTAGGCAACAAAACCGAAGCTCTCAATCTTCTCAATCAAGCCAAATTAGTTTTTCATGACGCATGGAAATCCGAAAACCAAGTATTGTTGGAAAAACTGCAAAAAGAATTAAAATAAAGTGTGTGAGTATTATAATTTTATTTTTTGTTCAAAAGTAAGTATAAAATACCAGCAATAAACAATCCAACAAACCATGCGTAACTGTATATTGTATCAAAAATAACAGGCACATTTTCAAAAATACCAGCTGCGTGCAAAAAGCCAGGTAAATTGGGTATAATTCCAACAATTAGTGCAATCATACCTGCCATATTCCAATCTTTATAAATTCCATCGTGATTAAATAAAGACTCGGTATCTAACTCACATCTTCGAACTATGAAATAATCGACGATTAATATTCCAGCAATTGGACCGAGTAGAGCAGAGTAACCGATTAACCATACAAAAAGGTAACCGCCAGCTGTTTCTAATAATTTCCACGGAAATATTGCAATACCAATGGCAGCGGTAATATAACCACCCATCTTGAAGCTAACTTTTTTAGGATTTAGGTTGGAAAAGCCATAAGCAGGAGCCACAACATTGGCAGCTAAATTAGTGGTTAAGGTTGCGACAACCAGAGCCAGTAGAGCCACAACCACACCAATTCCGCCCATTTTCCCTGCGAGTTTAACAGGGTCCCAAATGGCTTCACCATAAATGGTAACAGTTGCAGAAGTGACGGCGACAGAGATAAAAGCAAACAATGCCATAGGCAAAGGTAAGCCGATTGCTTGACCGATGATTTGGTCTTTTTGTGATTTGGCAAAGCGAGTAAAATCAGGAATATTCAGTGCCATAGTTGCCCAAAAACCAACCATAGCAGTTAAGCTTGCAATAAAAACACCAGCAAATTCACCTTCACGCTCGCCACCAACGGCAAATTTAGAAGGAGCCGATAACATTTCGCCAAAACCACCTGCGGTATAATAAGCCCAACCAAGCAATACCAAACCCATACCGATTAAAAACGGTGCGGCATAGGTTTCTAACCAACGAATCGACTCGGTTCCATGTTTAATAAAATACAAATGCATTGCCCAAAAACCGATAAAACAAGCAAATTGTCCTGCATCAATGCCTAAAAAGGGCAAAGTATCACCTGTAATTGCATTGGAAGTTAAGGCGTTGACAATCACATAAATTGCCGAACCACCAACCCAAGTATTTATCCCAAACCAACCGCAAGCCACCAACCCTCGAGCCAAAGCAGGAATGCGAGCACCTTTTGTGCCAAAGGATGAACGCAAAAGTACAGGAAAAGGAATGCCATGTTTCGCACCTGCATGACCAATTAACATCATCGGAATAAGCACAATAACATTGCCAAGCAAAACCGTCAAAACTGCCTGCCACCAACTCATGCCCTCAGAAATTAAACCACCTGCCAACATATAAGTCGGCACACACACCACCATTGCCACCCATAAAGCAGCATAAGCTTTCCAATCCCAGGTTCGCTGTTTGTTGCTGGTTGGTGCTAAGTCGTCGTTGTATAAATCATCTGCTTGTTTTGTCATTTTCTCTTTCGTTTTATTTTTTTGTATCTCTATTCACCATCAGTCAATCGTGTATAAGTACTGGGTCTGCGATCACGGAAGAATTGCCATGTGTTTCGGACTTCTTGCACCATGCTCATATCTAAATCATGAATTAATAATTCATCTTGGTCACGGCTGGCTTGTTTTTCAATTTGACCTCTTGGGTTTACGAAATAACTTTGCCCATAAAATTCGCCAATATTCCATGGTTCTTCTATGCCGACACGATTAATTGCTGCAATCCAACAACCATTAGCCGCAGCAGATGCTGGTTGTTCCAATTTCCACAAATATTCGGATAATCCAGCAACGGTTGCTGATGGATTGATAATGTATTCTGCACCATTGAGTGCTAAAGCACGCCAACCTTCTGGAAAATGGCGGTCATAACAAATATAAACACCTAGTTTACAATATTGCGTTTGAAAAACGGGCCAGTTAGATGCACCAGGTTTAAAGAAAAATTTCTCCCAAAAACCAGCCACTTGTGGAATATGTGTTTTACGGTATTTACCTAAATAACTGCCATCAGCATCAATCACGGCGGCGGTATTGTAATAAATTCCAGTCACATCATCGCATTCATAAATAGGCACAACAATGACCATTTGGTATTTTTTAGCGTATTCCATCATTAATTGTGTGGTCGGTCCATTTGGAATGGACTCAGCACTTTCGTACCATTTGATGTCTTGGCTTGGGCAAAAATAGGGTTGAGTGAAAACTTCTTGGAAGCTCAAAACTTGCACACCTTTTTTACCCGCTTCTTCAATCAAGGGAATATGGGCTTCTATCATTGCTTTTCGAATGGTTTCAGGGTCATTATCAGTGGATGACTTCAATCCCATTTGAATAACGGCTGCTTTTAAGTTTGTTTTCATATTTTTCCTCTTTTTTATTTTTAATTTGAAGCTAATGTGAATTAGGTTGTTGTAGTAACTTTACTCAAAAATCTTGAATACCTCAAGTTAGATTTCAATTAATTAAGTAATGTTGCTAAAACGGCTTGCCGAATAAAAACGCCGTTACTGACTTGTTCGAGTATTACGGCAGGGAAATTATCAGCAATTTCAGAGCTTATTTCGACTTCTCGATTAATCGGTCCAGGATGCAAAACGATGCAATTGGGATTGGCAAAGGCGAGCGTATGTTTGTTTAAGCCAAAGTTTTGGTGATAATTGGCTAAATCAGGAATGTTGTGCTGTGCCATGCGTTCTTTTTGAATGCGTAACATAACAATGACTTCGCTGTTGTCTAAGGCTTGTTGCATATCTTGGCAAATAATGGCTTTTTCTGATTGCTTGGGTAAGAGTTCAGATGGACCAAATAAGTGTATTTTGTTATTGCCAAGAATGTGTAGTGCATCGACCAATGAGTTGGCAACGCGGGAATGTTTTATATCGCCAATGATAGATACTTTTATGT
>JALWML010000040.1 GCA_027083915.1 Lysobacterales bacterium
CATCAGAACATATTTCTACAAATTATGGTCTTGAAAATTCAAATTATCCTGGTGAAAAATATAGCTTTAATAATTTAGCTACAGGTAATTGGACTATTGAGATAAAAACATCTGGAGAACCCGAACAGTTTAAAGGATTTGTACTAGCATCTAGTAATAGTAAATATATTTTAAATTCTTACAAAACAAATACCGATCAAATAGTAGGTCATAAAATTCATTATGTTACACAAAGCACATCAAATGAAAATACCTTGTCAGTATTAAAACAATTTTCTCCAATAGACCAAGCTTTCATGGTAGTAACAAATCCTGATGGGACTCAAAACAAATACACCATGTATGATGACGGCAAACATGGAGACAATAAAGCTCATGATGGTATGTTTGGCGGGGATTTTAGTGCTATGCAAGCAGGTGGCTATACAGTGCAAATAAACGCATCAGGCAATAACCCCGATGGCACACCTTTTTTGAGAACAAGCGAGCACTTTATTCCAGTTATTGAACAAAGCATTTCATTACCAGAAAACAAGGCTGCTTCAATAGCAACTGCTGAAGCAATCAATGATAACAGACTGAATATTTCATTCAACATTAATGACTTCTCTAAATCACCAAGTGATAGTTATAGAATAATTGCAGAAGTTTGGGGAAATACTAACTCCTCTAGTAATAATCAATTTGTTAATAATAGCGCTAGAACAAGCATGAAACCAATCTCTTGGATTAGTACCATCACAACAGTAGAAAATGGTCAATTGAATATCGAACTAGATGCGCGTTGGATTGAAATGGCTAAGGCATCTGGAACTTTAGAGCTACGTAATCTACGAATTGAAGATGCCAATTATTTTATACCCTTAATTACCCAAGACAAAATGGCTCTTAATGTTGTGTCAATGCCTCAAATGAAAGCAAAGTCATTTAATGGAACAATCACAGAAGAAATGATGATGGGTGAGAAACCAGCATTGATTAACAGTACAAAAGGCGTAGGTACTAAGTTGCTATTAGTACATGGTTATTGCTCAAGTGATGTTTGGGGTCCTTACCAATATCAGTTTAGTAATTCTGCTAAGTTCACAGATTTTGAGCAAAACATTTCACACAATACTTTTGCCCAACGCATTAAAAACTTTGGCTCTACATGGAACTCATTTGGTATCGTAGCACATTCACAAGGCGGAGCAGCTAGCTTGCACCTTTATACTTACTACTGGAGTGGTTTAGATAAATCAACCTCAGGCAAAAGAATGATTCAATCTGTAGGAACACCTTATCAAGGCACACCAATTGCTGGAAACTTAGCTGCATTGGGTAATGTCTTTGGTTATGGTTGTGGCTATAACAGCAACTTGACAACTTCTGGAGCTGCTTCTTGGTTATCAGGCATTCCAACATGGGCACGTAGCAAAATAAACTATTTCACCACATCTAACACGGACAGATGGTGGCAATATAACTACTGTTCTTTAGGAACTGATTTATTTTTGTCCGATCCTGATGATGGTGTAATTGAAAAATTCCGTGGTCAGTTAAATGGTGCAACTAATCGCGGTCATAAAACAGGTTGGTGTCATACACTTGACATGAACTACAGTGGTCAAACCAGTGACAGCAGCAGAAATTACAGCATGAGCTCAAATGCCAATCGTTAAGAATTTTAGCTAATTAAAAGTTAGACAAAAAGGGTTTCATTTGAAACCCTTTTTTAT
>JALWML010000041.1 GCA_027083915.1 Lysobacterales bacterium
ACACTAACACCAAATAAGTGGCAGTTTTTTACACTGCCACTTTATGAAAATTAAAGAACCTATCGTAAGATAGGTTTGACCGAATGGCACTTACTTAAGAGCTAAGATCTTGTAATTAAACAATTTAATTTTTTAAAACTCTGTCATTCCCATAAAAATGAGAATCCGGAAATACTCGATAATAACAAAAATATTGAAAAACCTACCATCGAGTTCTAAATACTGAATCCCCCCGTTCGCGAGGATGGCACTAACTTAAGCTTTTTTGGGTGACCATTTTTCTTAATCTCAAGTTTCGCAATTGCACGTAGCTTTACTTTTCTTGACTTCGGGCAGAGCCCATCTTACGCTTCAAACTAAGAAAATTGTGTTGGTGATGAATTGTAGTAATATTTAGTCTTTTTGTTCCAAGATTAAAGCACTAAGCACATGGTCTTGCCATTGACCGTTAATTTTTAGATAGTCTTTGGCATAGCCTTCTTTTTCAAACCCTAGCTTTTTGAGTAATTTAGCACTGCGGTGATTGTTTGGTAAGTGGTTTGCCATAATTCGGTGCAGTTTAAATTCGTTTTGCATATATTTGATACCTGCTTGTACTGTTTCTGACATAATGCCTTTGCCTTCATAACTTTTGTCAATTGAATACCCTAAATGACAGGCTTGAAAACAACCATAGACGATATTTGAGAAATTACAGGTTGCTATAACGCAGGTTCGTTCTTTATTGAGTGCCACTAAACGTACCGCTTCTTTATTATTGAACATTTGTAGGCTGGACTCCACCTGTTTTTGCCAAAATGCAGCGGTATAGAATTCATCATCTCGTTGCGGTTCCCACGTTTGCAGGTGTTCTTTATTGCGCTGATAGTATTCACACAGCAAATTTGATTGTTCAATCGGAAGTAGTTGGATGAGTGTGTTTTGGGTTTCTATTTGTGGTAATTTCATACAGATTTATTACAAGGCTTATGGCTTTGTTTATAATAGCTTTTTTATTCTTTAAAGGCAAAGGTATGAAATCATTAGCTGTTTATTGTTCTTCCAGTGATATTATCCATCAAGATTATTTTAAATGCGCACAAGAGTTGGGCAAATTGATGGCAGAAAATTCTGTACAACTGGTTTATGGTGGCGGTATTGTTGGGCTTATGGGTGAGGTTGCCAAACATGTCAAAAAGCATGGTGGCACAACTCTAGGAGTTATCCCCAAAGCCTTAAATATTGATAATGTCGTTAATGATATTGATGATGAATTAATCATTACCGATGGTATGCGCGAAAGAAAAGCAATTATGGACGAACGCGCCGATGCTTTTATTGGTTTGGCAGGTGGTTTTGGCACTTTTGAGGAAATGTTTGAGGTGTTAACCTTGAAACAACTCGGTTACCACGATAAACCCATTGTCTTTTTAAATGTGCGTGGCTATTACAATAAATTACTAGAAATGTTCGAGCACATTTACGAAGAAGGATTTGCCAAAGAAGAATACCGCCAAATTTACCATGTATGTGACACGCCGAAAGCGGCAATGGATTATCTAAAATCCTATCAGCCACCTAATTTACCTGATAAATGGTTTGTTTAGCAATAACTTTAGTTTAAGGTAATATGACAGTTATGTGACAAAAATTTCATTTTTGTCACATAACTGCTTTTTTTAAGTAGTTTATCATCAGTATCAAATGCCAAACGCCATACTTTAGTTAAAATGTAATTT
>JALWML010000042.1:0-675 GCA_027083915.1 Lysobacterales bacterium
TAGGCTATTGTTTGATAGCATTAATAATAACCGTGAAACACGTTGCTTGGCAGTTCCGGTAGAAAATTCTGTCGCCCACATGTCAGCGCCATCTAAGGCTTGCTCCCAGCGGTTCATAAGTTCTTGATGTAGTGTAGGGTTGGTCTTTGATAGTTCTTTTGTTGCACTTGTTGGATAGCGACAAATTTCGGTGTCATGTAAGGCTATCGCATCGTGTTTATAAGTAGGACTTAAAATAGCCTCTAAACCCACAACATCAGAAGTGCGCAATAAACGTACAATTCGTTGAGTGCCATCAGGTAGATATTGTACTAGCTTTACTAAGCCACTGCGTAAGGTGAACATACACGTAGCTTTGTCGCCCATACGGTAAATAGTATCTCCAGCCTTTATTTGAAATTGATTAATAGGCTTATGGATTTTTTCAAAATCAACTTCAGATAAACCCGCAAATAAAACAGAATTTCTTATAGGAGTGCCTTTTTGATATGAAACTTTGTGATTATATTTTAATTTATCTAGAGTTTTGGATGTAAAAAAATTGAAAAGTTTTCCAGAAATTCAAAATTTTATTAGTGATTTTCATGAAAAAAGACCTGAGTATGTAGCTTTATGAATTGGGAAAGGTTCTACTGTTTTTAATTCTGAAAATATTTTTACTCAATTTATTATGGC
>JALWML010000042.1:685-1717 GCA_027083915.1 Lysobacterales bacterium
TTCTTATACTGCATTGATTGCAATTTGCCACACCTTGCCAAGCTTGTTTTAGGAGAATTTTACTCATATCAGTTGACTTAATTATTTAAAAAATTAAGTGTACCTTTTTTAAAGTTATATACATATTTCTATATTCAAACAATATTAGATCCAAGATATAGTTTATAGCTACCACCCTCCCCTTTTTTCTAGGTTTTATAAGTATTGGTGAGTTATTATTTCTTTAGCTTGGTAGAATCTTATCGTATCAAATGTGATATTTTATCTTCATCAAGAGATTTCCTTATCTTTTTCCGTGTATTTATACGTCCTTCCGTGTCAAAATTCTCCTTTTATTTAAGCTAGTTTAATTAAGGTATGAGCAATATAGAATTTCACCCAGGGCAACGTTGGGTTAGTAATACTGAGGCTGATCTAGGTCTTGGATTTATCGAAAAAATAGAGGGTCGCCACCTTACAATAATCTTTCCTGCTGTTGATGAAACGCGTGTCTATGCAATTGATAATGCGCCATTGAATCGTGTGAAATACCCTGTTGGAGAAGTTATTCAAACAGAGGAAGGTGCAAGCTATACCGTTACAGGTCATGCTGAGCACAACCATTGTATCATTTATCAATACGTTGATGAAAATGGTAAAGAAGTAGGCATGCATGAGCTAGAGCTAGATAGTTTTGCACAATTTAGTCAGCCACAAGATCGTTTATTTGCAGGGCAAGTGGACAAGAATAAACATTTCCAGCTACGTGTTGAAACACTTGAGCACCTGCATCACCAACAAAAATCTGATAGCTACGGCTTACTTGGCCCGCGTATTCAGGCATTGCCACATCAGCTTTATATTGCTCATCAAGTTGCTATGCGTCATGCACCTCGTGTTTTACTGGCTGATGAGGTTGGCTTGGGTAAAACCATTGAAGCAGGTTTAATTTTGCATCAACAGCTTTTAACCGAACGTGTAAATCGCTGTTTAATTATTGTGCCAGAAACATTGGTGCATCAGTGGTTGGTTGAAATGCTCCGTCGTTTTAAC
>JALWML010000043.1 GCA_027083915.1 Lysobacterales bacterium
TATTTATTGGTTGGGAATTTGTCTCTTGGGCAAGTTTCTTGATGATGGTTTTAGCTCCTAGCAAACTGGCGAAAAAATCTGCGGTTAAATACATTGTTTATGCCATGACTGGAGCAATGGCATTGATGGTCGCGATTGTAATGATTTATTCAGTCAATAACTCACTTGAGTTTGAACAAATTAGTATCATCTTTTCCCAAATGAGTAGCTCCTCACAAGTCGCGTTGGTGTTATTGTTATTTGTTGCCTTTGCCATCAAGATGGGCTTGTTACCCTTTCACTTATGGCAAGCGGTTGCTTATGCAGAAACCCCTGGCCCTGGCGCAGCTTTTTTAGGAGCTATTTCCTCACGTATGGGTATGTTTACCATTGTTTTGGTGATTGTACAGTTTATCGGCTTGGGTGGTTTAAAACAATTAGGCACCTCATTTGCCAATATGCAAACCTTGATGGCTTGGGTCGCAGCATTAACAACTATTATTCCAACTTATATTGCTTTGCAACAACACGATGCTAAGCGCTTATTAGCGTGGCACGGTGTTGGACAAGGTGGTTATATGTTGTTGGGGATTATCATGTTTGATAGCATAGGTAGTGCAGGTGGCTTGATGCATGTGTTAAACCATGCTTCTTATCAAGCGGCATTATTTATGACTGTTGTAGCTGTGATGTACCGCACAGGCACATCAGACTTGAATAAATTAGGTGGTTTAGTGACTCAAATGCCATTGACCTTTTTAGTGATGTTAATCGGAATCATTGGCTTGGCTGGTTTACCTCCGATGAATGGCTTTGTATCTAAATGGTTGGTTTATCGTTCTCTATTAGTCAATGGACAACCTCTATTGTTTGTCGCTGCGGTACTAGGAACTTTAGGAACAATTCTCTCGGTTTACAAATTGATTCACAACACCTTTCTGGGTCAATTGCGCGTCGAGCATCAAAATGTTCGTGAAGTGCCTTGGAGTATGTTAGTGCCAATGTTGGGTTTATCAATCATTGTCTTTATCACAGGATTTATGCCTGGATTGATTTTACCGTGGATTGCATCGGTTCAAGAAAGTGTTGGTTTGCCCGTTGTATCTTATCATTTGGGTGGTATCGAATATGCCAAAGGTGGACTCGATATGATTTGGGTCAGTGGCATACTGTTTTATGGTTTTGGAGTCGGAGCTCTGATTTTCTATTTCCTTGGTGGCAAATCAAAACGTGTGCACCAATACGACAATTATGCGGGTGGCCACTTCCTTACATCTGATGTACGTTACCATTATTCTAACAATTTCTACCCAGGTTTGATGCATCTAATTGGCACTTGGTACCGTGGTAGTTTTAAATGGCTGGAAAACTCCATCGTTTCGGTGGTGAGCTTTTTCTCCATTTTCTTTGAAAATATTTACCGTGCCAAACAACCCGTCATGTTATTACTGATTGGGGTGGTATTAGCCCTGTTCGCACTGTATAGAAACTTAGGAGTAGGCGCATGAATGCTTTACACTTAATGGCCGAGCTCATTTTTATGCCTTTGATTGCTTTTATCGTCGGTATGATGATGGTGTTGATGATGCGTAAAATTGCCGCACGTTTACAACGAAGAATTGGTCCTCCATTTTTTCAGCCTTTGTACGATATTGTTAAACTTTATGGCAAAGACACCCAGATTTCACATGGTCTAATCCACGATATTGGTATTATTATGGCAGTTGGTGGATAT
>JALWML010000044.1 GCA_027083915.1 Lysobacterales bacterium
GCATTAAAGGCATTTAGAGCATCTTTTTGCAATGCTTTTTCTAGTTTTTCGTCGTAACCACTTGGACAAAAATATTCTGTTTGTGTGCTGTTGTATTTTGCTTCATAATCATATAAATCAATACTGGGTTTAATTCGTATGACTGGTAGTGCTTTTCCTTTTACAACTGCCACGGTACATTCGCTGCCCTTAATGAACTCTTCGATAAGTATAGAATCCACCAATTTTAGTGCTTTGTTAACACATGCATTTAATTCAATTTCATTATCTGCATAAAACAAACCCACGCTCGAACCTTCTTGAGTGGGTTTAACAATCCAAGGTCCTGTACCTTTTATTTGTACTTGATTACTGTTTGTGACAACTATAGAGGATGGTGTGCTTATACCATGTGCTTGGATAATATTTTTTGCAATACTTTTATCCCAACTCAAAACAGCACCCTTTAGGTCACAACCTGTATAAGCGATGCCCATGGAAGACAGAAAACCAGCCAACTCACCATTTTCACCGGCTTCACCATGAAGAATGTTGAATACTGCATCAAATGATTTTAAGTCACTTTTAATTAATTCATCTATACCATCAATTTGAATAGCATTAATGGATTGTGCCGTTAAAGCATTTGCAACAGCAAGACCTGAACGTAAAGAAACTTCTCTTTCAGCAGATTTCCCACCCATTATGACAGCAATTTTTAATTCAGATAAAGGCTTATTAAACATGAGATTCTTCCTCTATCTTTAAGCCGTTATTTTTTTCTATTGATTTACTGATGCTACCGATACTACCCGCACCGACAAATAGAACTAAATCATCCTGTTGAATAATGTCATTTAAATCAGTTGTTAAATTATTTATGTCCGCGATATAGATGGGATCAATTTTGCCACGTGTGCGAATACTGCGACTTAAATCTGCTGCACTATAACCAGAAATAGCATCCTCACCAGCGGCGTAAACATCAGTGATGACTAAGACGTCAGCATGATTCAAGCTTTCAGTAAATTCATCGAACAAATCACGCGTTCGAGAATAGCGATGGGGTTGAAAGACAACAACAAGTCGGTTGTTCCATCCACCTCGGCAGGCATTGATGGCTGCTGTTAGTTCTGTTGGGTGATGTGCATAATCATCAACCAAGGTAAAACTTCCTGCTTTGCATTGCATGTTCGGGTTTAAATTAAATCGACGACCAATGCCAGCAAATTCACTCAAGCCTCGTTTGATTTGTTTGGATTCAACACCTAATTCTAATCCGATAGCAATAGCTGCCAGTGCATTTTGAACATTGTGAAGACCGGGTAAATTTATCACCACATTGTTAATGATGAGTTTGTCATTTTTATACACATCAAAAGACATGTTTTGTTTATGATGTTTGATCTGGTCTGCTCGAATCATTGCCCCTTGGTTTAGTCCATAAGTGATGGTAGGTCGTACAAGAGAGGCTGCCAGTTCAGCGACGTGTTCATCATCAACACATAAAATAGCAACACCATAAAAGGGCAGGTGATGTAAGAAGTTTTCAAAGGCTTGTTTTAACTGTGAAAACTGCCCACCAAAGGTTTGCATGTGATCGGCATAAATATTAGTCACAACGGCTAATATCGGTTGAAGCAATTGAAATGAACCATCACTTTCATCGGCTTCTGCCACCAAATATTCACTGGTTCCAAGCCCTGCATTTGTTCCTGCCGAATTTAACAGTCC
>JALWML010000045.1 GCA_027083915.1 Lysobacterales bacterium
GACAAAAGATTAACCCTGTCGTGGTAGAAGGTGATTCATTTCACCGCTATGACCGCAAAGAAATGAAGAAAAAGGTCAAACTGGCTCAAAAAGAACGCCGTAATTTTTCTCACTTTGGTTTTGAAGCTAATATACTTAAAGATTTGGAAAATACTTTTAAAACATATGGAGAAAAAGGCACGTGTAAGCGCCGTTTTTACCTACACTCAGAAGAAGAAGCTGAACCTTATGGTCAAAATCCCGGTGAATTTACGCCTTGGCTTGATGCTGGTGAAGGCAGTGATTTGATGTTATATGAAGGCTTGCATGGTGCTATTGTTAATGAAAAACACGACATTAATATTGCTAAATACTCAGATTTAAAAATTGGTGTTGTCCCTATAGTAAACTTAGAGTGGATTCAGAAAATTCACCGTGACACCGCTCAACGTGGCTACAAACCAGAAGATGTCACCGATACAATCTTACGACGCATGCGTGATTATGTTAGTGTTATTACACCACAATTCTCTAATACAGACATCAACTTCCAACGCGTTTCATTAGTAGATACCTCCAATCCATTTATCTCTCGCGACATTCCTACTCGCGATGAATCTATGGTTGTCATTCGCTTTAAAGATTATAAAGCTTTAGATGTAAATTTTCCTTACCTACTTTCCATGATAAAAGGCTCTTTCATGTCGCGTCGCAACACAATTGTTGTGCCTGGCGGCAAAATGCAATTAGCAATGGAAGTTATTCTTCATCCTATCATCGAAAAATTAATGGATAAATAAAAAAAAGCTCAAGTGATATTAGTATCACTTGAGCTTTATTTACTAACCTTGCAATATAATACCTCTCAATTAAGTCAATACTTCAAATACTGGCGTGTATTTACTTCCTGGTAATTTCATACGACCTTGCTCTACAAAAGATTGCAATAGCACATCAAGTCGTGCCATCAATTCTTTATCACCTTGAATTTTATAAACCCCATGCTCTTTGATTTGTGCTTGACCAAATTCTTTGACATTTCCTGCCACTATTCCTGAAAATGCTTTGCGTAAATCTGCAGCTAATTCATTGACAGGCTGACCTCGATTAAGGTTTAAATTTAACATATTTTCATGTGTTGGAACAAATGGAAATTTAAAAGCTTCTTCGATAACCAGTTCCCAATCAAAATAATAGCTAATTTGATTCTTAGTTCTGTATTCTTTGACTCTTTCCAACCCTGCAATCATGTGTTTAGCCACTTTCTCAGGATCTTCAATAATGATTTCATAAAGTTCAGCAACCTCATCACCTAAAGCATAACGAATAAAGGCATCAATTTGTTTGAAGTACTCTTCAGATTCTTTGGGTCCTGTCATGATAAATGGATAAGGATTTTCTTTATTATCAGGATGGGATAATAGTCCGATAAGGTATAAAATTTCTTCAGCAGTCCCTACTCCACCAGGGAAAACAATAATGCCATGACCTAATCGCACAAAAGCTTCAAGGCGTTTTTCTATATCTGGCATGATGACCAATTTATTTACAATTGGGTTTGGTGCTTCAGCAGCGATAATTCCAGGCTCTGTTAGACCGATATAACGTCCATCAAAAATACGCTGTTTAGCATGACCAACTGATGCACCTTTCATTGGACCTTTCATCGCTCCAGTTCCACAACCTGTACAAATATCAGCGCCACGTAGACCTAATTGATAACCGACATTTTTG
>JALWML010000046.1 GCA_027083915.1 Lysobacterales bacterium
ATACTTACTTATTTCTATAGTTACATTTATTGTTGGTTATGCTTTTTTAAGGCAAGCCTATCTTGATACTTCTGATATACCTTTTGCCCAAGAAATAGTCTTATTGGTTTTAGGTACTATTGCAACTATTGCTATTACAGCAGCCTTACTTAACAAACAAAGTGAAGTTGAATTAGAAAAAGAACAAAGAGTTAAGATATTTGATTTAAAATCAGAAACCTATTTTGGATTAATCGACTTTATTGAAAGCGTCATAATTAAAGGTGAAATAAATCCCAAGGATCTTATTAAGCTAGAGTTTTTAACCCACAAAATTTCTACGATAGCCAATCCTTCAGTTTTGAAAGAATATTCTAACTTTATCAAAGTTATAAAAAAATGCTCACAAGATAAAGAAATTACTGCACTTGAATCGGATGAACTCTCAATAAGTTTAGCTAAATTATGTGGAACCATCCGTTATGATTTAATTTCATCAGAGTCCAATACAGTTGATATACAAAAACTAATTGAAAGCAATATTGATAAAATCTAACGGAATTAAGAATAGACTTCTCAGAGTTAGGTGGTAACTACCACTTGCAGACAACTTTTCCACATTGACCTGACTGCATTAAATCAAACCCTTTTTGAAAATCATCAATAGCAATAGTGTGTGAGTGGGCTTTAGATAAGTCAAATCCCGTTCGTAACATTTGAGTCATTTTATACCAAGTTTCAAACATTCTGCGTCCATATATTCCTTTAACCTCCAGACCTTTAAAGATTATATCATCCCAGTCTATTTGAGTTGAGCGAGGTAAAATTCCTAACAAGGCAAGTTTGCCACCATGATACATAGCTTTGAGCATATCATTAAAGGCATGGGGGTTACCTGACATTTCAAGACCAACATCAAATCCTGTTATGTTAAGCTCCTTCATGACATCTGGTAAGCGTTCTTGAGTCACATTAATGGTTCGGTCAGCTCCAATATCCTTTGCGAGATTTAAGCGATAGTCATTTATATCTGTTATAACGACGTTGCGTGCTCCCACATGTTTGCATATTCCTGCGGCGATAATGCCAATGGGTCCAGCACCTGTAATTAATACGTCTTCACCAATAACATCATAAGCTAAAGCACAATGAGCAGCATTTCCATAAGGATCAAAGAATGAAGCAAGTTCGGAAGAAATTTCATCGTGAATAGGCCACAAGTTTTTGGCAGGAACAGAAATATATTCGGCAAAAGCTCCATCGCGATTAACACCAATGCCTATTGTATTTGGGCATAGATGTTGGGTTCCTGCTCGGCAATTGCGGCAAACGCCACAGGTAATGTGACCTTCGGCACTGACGCGTTTGCCAACTTCATAGCCAGTAACTTCGCTGCCAAGTTCAACAATTTCACCAACAAATTCATGGCCAATTGTCATGGGGGTTTTGATGGTTTTTTTTGACCATTCATCCCAGTTGTAAATATGTAAATCCGTTCCACAAATGGCGGTCATTTCGACTTTTATCAAGACATCATTGTGACCGATTTTTGGCATTGGAACATCTTCCATCCATATGCCTTGTTTTGGGTGTTTTTTGACCAGTGCTTTCATTAAAATCTGTTTGAAATTAAAGGTTGAATTATAGCACTTATCTTGTGAGCAACTAAGGGATATGTTATATTTATTTTATGAATAATTTATGCATACTACTGTTGTTTTTAACCCTAAGTTC
>JALWML010000047.1 GCA_027083915.1 Lysobacterales bacterium
AAGATTCTTACGATGATTAGATCTATTTTAGTCAAGATTCGAGTGTGGTTGTGGTTAGAGATTTTTCAAACTTTCATGTATGGGATATAAAAAACAATAAAAAGATGGGTGAGATTGATACGCAACTCGATGTCGATGAGTCATTAATCAATCGTGTTAATGATCAAGAGTTATGGTTAACAGGTGGCAATAAAGTTGAGATTTGGGATTACAGAACACAAAAATTGCTGAAGTCTTTTGAGATAAATGGTTTTGATGTGGATAAAGTCAGTGCAATTGCATTTTCTCCAGATGGCACAACGGCGGTGCTTTCAGCGTGGCTAGAGTCAGATGCCAGTGTGGTTGTGATTGTTGATACAGAAAATCATCAAAAACAATGGCAAATTGAGCCCATGAGCAAACAAGCTTTTAATATGGAGTTTATTGATAATAACAGCCTACTATTGAATTCATCTTACCCAATCGAAGTGTGGGATATGCAAAATAGAAAACTCAAGTATTTGTTTACCAAAACAGGCTCACATACCGACAAAAACATGCAAGATATCTTTAGAGAAGAATTTGCCGCTTACCGTTTTGAGGGCAGTATTAATGGCATAGATGCTGATGGTAAAGGCAATATTATCCTCACAGGCGCAGATAGCTCTAATGGTTCGATTGGATTAGATGACAAAGGCAAGCTATGCGAAATATTTCAAAACAATTACAGTACTGGCTATGATGCGCGTTATTCTCATGATGGCGAATTGGCAGCCTTTGCCTATCATGGCGAACATTTGTTGATTTACAATACTGTAGATGGCAGTTTATATGTTCAACTTGATATTGGCGGTGTTCCTAGTGGGTTTAGGATTGTTAAGTTTTCAGATGATGACAGTTTATTAGCAGTTGGTTCTGATGATGGCAGTGTTTATATTGTTGATGTAAAGGCAAAGAAAACCATCAAGCATATTGAGTTTTACACTGAGGATGAAGGCAGTGAAGGAACATTTTCATTGCAATGGTTGTCACATGATAAGTTGCTAGTAGGTACTTTGGAGCATGTTTATGAATTAGATGTTGCGACCCAAAAATTTAGAAAAGTGTGGGAAACAGGAGCAACGGCTTTGCAGGCGTATTTTGAAAATGGCAAAGTGGAATATATTGCCGTTGGTCAATACGACGATGAATTAATTTTACTTGACGATAAGTATAAAAAAATAAAATCATCCGAGCAAACAGGCGTAGGTCGATTGGCAACAACTAGCGATGGTAAAAATGTTATTGCATTAACCGATTATAATGCCATAATTTGGAATTTAAAATCAAATAAAATCAAACAATGCTCAGAATCTGAGGATAGCCTTTGGGCAATGGCTTATGATGCCAATAAGCACCGTATTTATGTTGGTGGAGATGAAGGCAAGGTGCATATTTATGATGAAAAATGTAAGGAGTTAAATTAATGAACAAATATCTTTTACTACTATTCTTATCGCAAACTAGTTTTGCTGCCAATAATATTGTTTTTAGCACAGAATTAACAGGGCAACAGCTTGAAGAACACGTTAAAATTAGTGTTGATGGTAAAGTGGTGTGTGAGTTAGATGCAAAGAAGGGGTTTCTTGGTTTGATTAAAGCGGAAGACAAATGTACTTTCCAACCCACTAAAAAAGTGCATAAGTACAAAATTGTGGGTAATTTAAAGGTTGAAGATGAAAAAG
>JALWML010000048.1 GCA_027083915.1 Lysobacterales bacterium
TTGTTAGTCACCCTGATGTGCACAAAATTGCCTTTACCGGTTCAACTGATGTGGGCAGACTTATTCGCCAACAAACTGCAGGAACTGGCAAAAAGCTCACACTTGAATTGGGTGGAAAATCTGCTTTTATCGTGTTTGATGATGCCGATATTGATTCAGCTATTGAAGGGTTGATTGATGCTATTTGGTTTAACCAAGGACAAGTTTGTTGTGCTGGCTCACGTTTATTGGTGCAAGAAAGTATTGCCGATAGATTTCATGAAAAGCTTAAACAACGCATGAAAAAATTACGGGTTGGTAATCCTTTAGACAAATCAATCGACATTGGAGCCATTGTTGACCCAAGCCAACAAACACGGATTGCACAATTGGTTAAGCAAGGCGTTGAAGAAGGCGCAGAACTTTATCAACCCGATATTACCTTACCAGAATGCGGATGTTTTTACCCACCCACATTATTAACCGAAGTCGAAACAGCACATCATGTCGCCCAAGAAGAAATATTTGGCCCTGTTTTGGTTTCCATGACCTTCCGCACACCAGCCGAAGCAGTAGCCTTGGCAAATAATGTTCGTTATGGGTTAGCGTGTAGTGTTTGGAGTGAGAACATTAACTTAGCTTTAGATATTGCACCCAAAGTGATAGCAGGCGTGGTGTGGATAAACTGCACCAATCAATTTGATGCAGCTGCTGGCTTTGGTGGCAAAAAAGAATCAGGATTCGGACGCGAAGGTGGAATCGAAGGCATGTACGCTTATTTAAAACCCAAAGTCGATGCAACTCTAAAGCCAAGCAAACCACAAAAAGTCTTTGAACTTAAAACAAAAAATTCACAGACAATAGTGGATAGAACACCAAAATTCTATATCGGTGGCAAACAAGCACGCCCTGATGGTGGATATTCCCAAGCTGTCGTTTCTAGCAAAGGCGAATTAATTGCTCACATTGGAGAAGGTAACCGCAAAGATGTGCGTAATGCCGTAGAAGCAGCACGCAAAGCAATAGGATGGACCAATACAACCGCACATAACCGTGCCCAAGTGCTTTATTTTATTGCCGAAAACTTGAGTCTTCGCAGTGAAGAATTTATCAAAAATATTCAAGCCATCACAGGTGTAAGTGCCAAAGAAGCACAACGTGAAGTCGATAAAAGTATTGAACGACTATTCTACTATGCCGCTATAGCTGATAAATTTGACGGGCAAGTGCATAGTGTGCCCGTTCGCGGAGTCGTACTTGCCATGCCAGAGGCAAACGGCATTATGGGTATTGTGTGCCCTGATGAAAACCCATTACTCGGATTTGTGTCATTAATGGCAGCAACTATCGCAATGGGTAATCGAATTGTGATGATTCCATCGCAAAGCGCAGGGTTAACCACCTTAGAATTTTACCAAATCCTAGAAACATCAGATGTGCCAGCAGGTGTGGTCAATATTATCACTGGCAATAAAAATGAACTGGCACAAACCCTAGCCGATCATTATGAAGTCGAATCGGTATGGTATTTTGGTGATGTCGAAGGTTCAACAATGGTAGAAAAAGCCAGTGCTGCCAACCTTAAACGTACATGGGTCAATAACGGTAAAGCCCGAGATTGGTTTGATAATTCCCAAAGCCAAGGCAAAGAATTTCTTAACCAAGCCACCGATGTTAAAAATATTTGGACACCTTATGGAGAATGAGTATTGTTTGTGAATAAATAACAGGGAGGTTCGTAGAGAAGGCACGGAGTTTAATAAAATCAACACCATCATATCTGCAGAGGAAGGTATCTCCTTGGGAATCGTGTTTTCTCTTGGAATGTAGGTTTGGTTCCACCAAACAATTTAAAACTGGTTGATTATAGCAAAACAGCAACTCAGATAAATAACAACTTATTTTTAATACTTATAGACATAATATATATAAATCTGTTTTGGAGAGATTGGTTTTCTTGGTGTTGGAGAATCTTCGAGTTCTTGTTTAAAATCTCCTTTTAAAAATAATGGCAATCCATTTTTTTCATCTTTTACAGATAAAATATACTCTGCATTTATCATGGCACAACTATCTGAAACCTTAAATTTTGGATGAGTGCGATAATTTTCTTTAGTATTTAACATGGGCTTTTTTCGTTCTTCCGTTTCTTTTAAATACTCTTGGAACTCAGCCAAGTCATGATAGTCAGAACTGAAATAATGTTCAATTTTTTTAGAGCTGTAATCTTGCCAAAATATATCAACCATTTCATTTTTGTCATTATATTTATAGCCAATTGTGGTTGGTACGCGTCCCATGCCTTCTCCAACCATATTACCTCTATTATCAAATAAGTAATAATAATTAGGACAAGGCATCCAATCCTCTGTTCCTTTTGGGGTATCTGAAATTTGCTCCCAAATCTCTTTTATCTTATGTTTTACAATCATTTCTCTATCGAAAAATTGTAAATTTTGGGATAGGCTAGTGAAACTAAGAGCAAGTAAAAGAAATACGAGCACTTTATTCATTACTTATTACCTAAATCACCATTCAAAATCACACCCTTATAAATTTGCTTGGTCATTTTTTCTGTGGTGATAAATCCCCAGCTCCATGCATCGTATTTTGCTAATGGATTGAGTTTGAGCACTTCCTCTTGGGTTTTGCCTTCATCGACTAATTTGCCGATTATTGCACGGGCATCTTCTAGCATGGCGATTGAGTTTTCAAGGTCTTTTTTGTTGGCTAAAACGCCGTGTCCAGGGATGATTTTGGTGTTTTCATCTACCAATCCTAAAACGGTTTTTTGGGCTTCGATGTAGCCATCTAATGATCCGCCACTGCCAAAATCTATGAATGGAAATATTTTGTTGAATAATGTGTCGCCCATGTGGATGACATTAACATTGGTAAAATGTACCGCTGCATCACCATCGGTGTGTGCATGTGGAAGGTGGAAAACATGGGCATCCAATCCGTTTAGGTGAAAGTCCATGGATTGCGAAAAGGTGACAACAGGCAAGGATTTTTTAGGGGCGTCCATCATCTTACCATCCGCACCTTGTACACCTTTGCTTAATAAATGCCTACGCATATTCTGTTGAGCTACTATCCAAGCACCTTTCTTACCCATCACTTCATTATTGCCAGTATGATCACCGTGAACGTGGGTGTTTATCAAAAAGTCAATTGAGTTTGGGGTGATTTCTTTGAGGGCTTTGTTCATGATATCTAAAGTCGATGGCATCGCATCATCTATCAAAACCACCCCGTCATAACCAACAGAAATGGCTAAATTGCCACCTGTAAAACCACCAACACCTATAAGCATGTATAAGTTATCAGCTACTTTGATGGCATCCCAACTCATTGCTACTTCTTTTGACTCTTTTGCCGATACCGAGAATGATAAAATGATACTCAATAATATTAATCTATAAAAACTCATAAAAACCTCATGATTTATTTTGTTCTATTCTAGCATAATAATCATCAGAAAATTCTTGCAGTCTATCTTCTTGGATTGCCTTTCTGATATTTTGCATTAAATCTTGGTAAAAATAGAGGTTATGAATTGTGTTTAAATGTGAGCCAAGGATTTCTTTGCATTTGTCTAAATGACGCAAGTACGAGCGTGAATAATTTTTGCAGGTATAACAACCACAATTTTCATCCAATGGTTTGGTGTCGAATTGGTGCTTTTGGTTGCGAATTTTAATCACACCATCCCATGTGAACAAATGACCATTACGGGCATTGCGTGTTGGCATAACACAATCGAACATATCAACGCCCAACTTAACGGCTTCAATAATGTCTTCAGGTTTACCCACTCCCATCAAATAACGTGGTTTGTCATCAGGTAATAATGGTGTGGTTGTTTTTAAGACTTGTTCGCGTAAATCTTTGGGTTCACCAACTGATAGTCCACCAATAGCAAAACCGTCGAAATCAATTTCCTTCAAGCCTTGTGCCGATTCTTTGCGTAATTCATCGTGCATACCACCTTGGACTATTCCAAATAAGGCGTTTGGATTTTTGTTAGCGACAAAAGCCTCTTTAGAACGTTTTGCCCAACGCAAGGATAAACGCATGGACTCTGCCGCGGTTTTTTCATCGGCAGGATAAGGTGTACACTCATCAAATATCATTACAATATCTGAACCCAACTTAGTCTGCACCGCCATAGATTCTTCGGGTCCCATAAATACCTTAGAGCCATCAACTGGTGAGGCGAAGTTCACACCTTTTTCTGTTATTTTACGGCTTTTTGCCAAGGAAAAGACTTGAAAACCACCCGAATCAGTCAAAATAGGCTTATCCCAATGCATAAAATCATGCAAATCACCGTGTTTTTCAATCACATCTGTTCCAGGACGTAACATCAAGTGAAAAGTATTACCCAAAATAATCTCAGCACCGGTGGCTTTAACATCTTCAGGTGTCATGCCTTTGACCGTACCATAAGTACCAACAGGCATAAAGCAAGGCGTTTGTACCGTTCCTCTATCAAAAGTTAAGTGCCCTCTTCTGGCAGAAGGGATTTGTTTATCGGTTTTTGCTAAGGTAAATTCCATAATTCAATTTATTTTTTTCAGCCGTTGATTTTAACTGATTACAAACCAATTAAAAAGAAGTTTGTTAGCTGTTACTCTTCATCCAACTTACGTTATCCTAGCCACTTCCCCACACACCGCATGGAAATGCATTGTCAATATTTAATTTTATTTATCACATACACAACAATTTAGAACGAGAGAGTGAGATAGAAAACTTAAAGGATACAAGAATGAGCTTGCTTAAATATTCCAAAGCGTTTTATAATTAAAGAATCATTACTCACAGTCAGGCTTCAGATTACTTAATAAATATACTTTTATTTTTTAGGTATCACCAAGGACAGAGACATCTAAAACAATGAAAAATAAAAAACGAATGACAGGCAAAGGAGAATGGCTGCTTTTTTTATCAGACTACCCAAGAAGCAATCAGCCTCTACAAAACCCCATCATCAATCAACATCTGAGTCACTCTGTCAGTTGCTCGTTGATTTGATTCACCATTGTTATGAGTATAAAGGTAATCCCTACCCCCTGTTCTTAACTTAAACATCTTCATCGTGCTCGTATGGACGTTTTGGGGCGACCACGTTGCCATGCTTGTTACAGATGTTTCATTGTATATTTGATAAAATGCATCGCAATTCGTGAAACCTGAAAGTTCATTTGAACACTCAGCAACTAAAGGGTAAAAATCAATTACATCTGCATCCGGATTAACATCGGCTCTAAACTTCATTTCAATGCCTGCATCCGGCCTTAGCAGTCCAGGGCCTTTATCTCCTGCAACTGTGTACAAACTTAGTGTATTAGCAGATGGTTCGTGAACTAATACAATCCAGTCTGAATTAGAGAATCCACCATTATTGTAAGGAGCAAAAATAGTTTCTTGCAATGAGCTTGAAAAATTGAAATACGCTTGTATTCTGATAGATGCTTTAATTGTAGAAATATAATAAACAAATTCTTCTTTATGTCCGACTAATGCCTGCACATCCGGCTGATCACTCACATCTAATCGTTCAAACCCAGTTCGTACATTATAATCAAATTCACTTGCTGTGAAATGCCCTTGCCCGCCATCAAAACCGTTACCATATACTCGACTTGATGATGTAACCATCCAATTTGAATCCAACAACCAATCCGCTGAGGGCTCAAGTAAATTATCATGCAAAGCAAGTCGTTGAGTAAAGTGCGTGTTTCCACCCTCGGGAGTGATTTCTAAACGTGAAGGCGTTCGCCAGACTAAATGAAGTTTTGTGATTTTACTTGTGTGGTTCTCTTTGTGTACATTTGAGCCTAAAGCTGTCCCTCCTGATTTTGAATAACAATCAACATCCATATCAACCAACACCTGTGGTTCTGTTGAGCCCCACGGTATATTGGAAAACACCTTGGCATCTCGCCATTGGTTGGCATCTACTTGTGGATCAAACTCTTTTGATACTGCACACCAAAATGGTAGATTGTTTTCATCGTAAAAGAACGCTGTCATAAACAAAAAATACCCACCTGCAACACTTGGGCGTTTTTGCACTTCTACCGTTACACCCCAACCCGGGTCATTAGGATCCCAATAATTGCCATTAGCTGGTAAATCATACTCAACTGTACCTACGGTGATGGCAGGAAAAGATGCTGCTACATCAATTCCTGCTTGTTCATTTTGTGCAAAAGCTGCGTAACTACAGATAAGTAAAACTAAAATTTGGATGTTTTTATTCATGAACAGGATACCTTTATGTTTGTTAATATATGACTGAAGCCCAAACACAGTTCATGGAACATTTACAAAACCTTTGCATTGGCTGGATTTTGAATCCTTGTGTTCCAAAACTATGCTAAGAATTTAATATTATCGTTTTTGTAAAAAAATGTCAATTGAAAAAAATACAGGTTTACATACCGCCTTTACGATAGTTGGAAAATAAATCTAAAATCTCTTGGGTTCGTTTTGGAAACCCCTTTGCAACATATTCGTTAAGCTGTTTTTTTAGGTTATGATTAAATTCTTCTACACCTTCGACTTGCGTACCTAGGTTGTCAATGCTGGCTTCAAAAGGGACGGCTAGTACGATGGAAAATGCCCATTCGATGGCTTGGGGTTTTATTTCGACTTTGAAAAATTCATTTTGTTGTTGTTGATTTCTGCCATCAGCTGCATACCAATAACCGTAATCATCTTGTTTGCGACGCTCTTTGCCTGCGACGCACCAATGGGCGAGTTCGTGCAAGGCACTGCGAATATAATCGTATGAAAATTGAATTTGTGCAGGTTTGCCTCCTTCAAATGCCTTATAAAATGGCTCGTCAAAGCCGCCAATTATTTCGGTGTTATAAGCATTGAGGTAGTTTTTATTGAGGAGTTGTGATAATTCTTTGGCTTGCATTAAATGGTTTGTCTTTATTGTGATTTTTGTATTTTAAATAAAAAACTAAGCATTAGAAACTATTTAGCTATACAATAAGTGACTTTAGACAATTTTAAAAAGATATTAACCGTGCAAGTCGTTATTAAAACAGAACAAGACATACAAAAAATGAGGGTTGCTGGCCGTTTGGCAGCTGAAGTATTGGATATGATTGGCGAACACGTCGTTGTTGGTGTGACTACCAATGAGATTGATAGAATTTGCCATGAATATATGGTTAATGTACAAGACACTATTCCTGCGACTATCAATTATGGTCACAAAACAAAACAATATCCCAATGGTTACCCAAAGTCTATTTGTACTTCGGTTAATCACGTTATTTGTCACGGCATTCCTGGCGAGAAAAAGCTCAAGAATGGTGATATCGTCAATATTGATGTGACCGTTATCAAAGATGGCTGGCATGGCGATACTTCTCGCATGTATACAGTTGGAAAAATTAATGGACGCGCACAAAAACTTATTGATGTCACCAAAGAATGCATGGAAATTGGTATTCGTATGGTGAAACCTGGTGTACAACTTGGTGATATTGGGCATGCTATTGCGCAGCATGCGCATGCCAATCGCTTCTCTGTTGTCCGTGAATACTGTGGGCATGGCATTGGTAAGAAATTTCATGAATCTCCTCAAATCTTACATTATGGCAAAAAAGGCACTGGCATGGTCTTACAAAAAGGCATGACTTTTACCATTGAACCCATGATTAATGTCGGCAAAAGGCACTGCAAATTGCTTGCTGATGAATGGACGGTTATTACCAAAGACAAAAGCTTATCGGCACAATGGGAACACACCATGGTTGTGACAGATACAGGCGTTGAGGTCTTAACTGTTACCGACAAATATACCTTCGATTATTAAATGTC